>JANQSV010000420.1 GCA_028279115.1 Pseudomonadales bacterium | reverse complement strand
ATGCCGCTCGCGCTGTTCGGCATCGGTATCGTTTTTGCCTTTCTCTGCCTCCTCGTGCTCGCCACCCGGACCATGTCGATCCTGACCGAACGGTTCGGGCCGGCTCTGGGCGCGGCGCCGGAAAAATCGGTCGATCATCCGGCGCCGCCCGCCCAGATGGCCGCCATCGTCGCCGCGGTGGCCATGCACCGGCAACGCCTGCGCGCGCGCCAAACAATACCTTAACCATCGTCAAACGGATTCACTCATGAACGATCAGAGCAATCCCCTGGGAATAACCGAAGTCGTGCTCAGGGACGCCCACCAATCCCTTATCGCCACGCGCATGCGCATCGAAGACATGCTGCCGATCGCGGACAAGCTCGACCAGGTGGGTTTCTGGGCGCTCGAATCCTGGGGCGGGGCCACCTTCGACGCCTGCATCCGCTTTCTCGGTGAGGATCCCTGGGAGCGGATCCGGCGCTTCAAGGCGGCCATGCCCAATACCCGGCAGCAGATGCTGTTCCGCGGTCAGACGATTCTCGGCTATCGGCATTACGCCGACGATATCGTGCGCAAATTCGTTGAACGCGCGGCGATCAACGGTGTCGACGTGTTTCGCGTGTTCGACGCGCTCAACGACATGCGCAATCTCGAAACCGCGATTTCCGCGGTGCGCGAGCAAGGCAAGCACGCCCAGGGCACGATGGCCTATACCACGAGTCCCGTACACACCCTCGATACCTGGCTCGACATGGCGCGCAACATCGAGAGCATGGGCGCCGATTCGCTCTGCATCAAGGACATGGCGGGCTTGCTTGAACCCTACGAAGCCTTTGAGCTGATTTCCAGGCTCAAGCAAAACGTGGGCATTCCGATTCATATCCAGTGCCACGCCACCACGGGGCTGTCGACCGCCACCTATCTGAAGGCCGTTGAAGCGGGCATCGACAACATCGACACCGCTATTTCGTCGATGAGTCTCACTTACGGTCATTCTCCCACCGAAACCATGGTCTCCATGCTCAAGGGCGCGCCGCGATTTCCCGGCCTCGATCTCAAACTGCTCGAAGAGATCGCCGCGTATTTCCGCGAGGCCCGCAAGAAATACGAGGCTTTCGAAGGCTCGCTGAAAGGGGTGGATTCGCGCATCCTCGTGTCCCAGGTTCCCGGCGGCATGTTGTCCAACCTGGAGAACCAGTTGCGCGAGCAGAACGCGCTCGACCGGCTCGACGAAGTGCTTGAGGAAATTCCCAAAGTGCGGGCCGATCTCGGCTTCGTTCCGCTGGTGACGCCGGTCTCCCAGATCGTCGTGACCCAGTCTGTCTTCAACGTGCTCAGCGGCGAGAGCTACAGCAATATCGCCGGGGAAACCCGAGGTTTGTTGCGCGGCGAATACGGCGCGACCCCGGTGCCCGTGAATCCGGACCTGCAAGCCCGGGTGCTTGATGGCGATGAGCCGATCCGCTGCCGCCCCGCGGAGCTGATCGAACCGGAGTTCGAACGGCAGCGCAAGGAATTGCGCGGCATCGCCAAGCGCGACGGATTCGTGCTCGCCGACGAGGTCGACGACACCTTGACCTTCTCGCTCTTTCCCCAGGCCGGATTGCGCTTTCTCAAGAATCGCCACAATCCGGCGATTTTCGAACCGCCGCCCCAGGTCGCCGCGCGCGAGCCGGCGCCTGCGGTCGCCGCCGCCGGCGTCTACACGGTCGAAGTGGGCGGGCAACAGTTCGTGGTCAAGGTCGCCGAAGGCGAACATGTCGGCGAAATCACGCCCGCCGCCGGCGCCGCCGCTCAAGCCGACGCCGAACATGCGCGGGAGATCAATGCCCCGTTGGCCGGTACGGTGGTGCGGGTGGTGGTCGGCGTCGGCGAAAACGTCGATGCCGGCGACGTGCTGGTCGTGCTCGAAGCGATGAAGATGGAAGCCGAAGTCCAGGCGCCGGTAGCCGGAACGGTGGCGGCCATCCGTGTGCGCGGCGGCGACAGCGTGCAATTGGGCCAGATTCTGCTGCTGCTGCGGGAATAGGGATCGCGCGATGGAACAATGGCGCTCATTATGGGAAAGCACGGGACTGTATCAGCTCGAATTGCCGCAGGCGGCGATGCTGCTGATCTGCCTGCTGCTGCTGTATCTGGCCATCCGCAAGAAGTTCGAACCCTTGCTGTTGTTGCCGATCGCCTTCGGCGGACTGCTGGCCAATATTCCCGGCGTCGAAATCGCCACCGGTGACGGCGTCCTGCGGCAACTCTACGAGATCGGACTCGCGACTTCGATTTTCCCCCTGCTGATCTTCATGGGCGTGGGCGCATTGACCGACTTCGGGCCGCTGCTCGCCAATCCGAGAACGATGCTTCTCGGCGCCGCGGCCCAGGTCGGCATATTCGCGACCTTGCTGGGCGCCTTGCTGTTGTCGGATCTGGGCTGGTTCGATTTCAGCCTGCAACAGGCCGCGGCGATCGCCATCATCGGCGGCGCGGACGGTCCGACCTCGCTTTATCTCGCCAGCGTGCTCGCGCCCGAACTGCTCGGCGCCATCGCGGTCGCGGCCTATTCCTACATGGCCCTGGTACCGCTGATCCAGCCCCCTATCGCGCGGGCGCTGACTTCCCCGCGGGAGCGCGCCATCCGCATGAGCGAACAGCGCCATGTGCGGCGGATCGAGAAGATCCTGTTTCCCTTGCTGCTGCTCTTGCTTACCGCATTGCTCGTGCCGGCGGCGGCGCCGTTGCTCGGCATGTTCTGTTTCGGCAATCTGATGCGCGAGTCGGGCGTCGTCAAGCGCCTTTCCGACACCACGCAGAACGCCCTGGTCAATATCGTCACCATCCTGCTCGGACTCGCGGTCGGCTCGCGTCTGGCGGCGGACCAGTTTCTGGTGTCTTCAACCCTGGGAATACTCCTGCTCGGCCTGTTCGCTTTCGCCACCGGCACCGCCGCCGGCGTCCTGATGGGCAAGTTGATGAATCGATTTTCCCGCAATCCGATCAATCCGCTGATCGGCGCCGCCGGCGTGTCCGCCGTGCCGATGGCGGCGCGCACCGCCCACCGCCTGGGAGAAGAGGCCGATGCGGAGAATTTCCTGCTGATGCACGCCATGGGCCCCAACGTCGCCGGCGTGATCGGTTCGGCCATCGCCGCCGGAATCCTCATCCGCCTCGCCGCGTAGTTGTCACTATTCGCACGGCGAAGCGAGCCAACCATTACCCTTGAAGGATCCTTTTCCATGATACTATCGTGCGGTATTGGCCAGTAATCAATCAACAAATATGCATTCGCGGAACTTGACATGTCTCCAACGATTCACAGAGAACAGGGATTTCGGTTCTTTTTCTTCTCAAGGGAGGAACCGCGCAAGCATGTTCATGTAATTCGCGCGGAAGGCGAGGCCAAGTTTTGGTTGGAGCCGGAGATCGAGCTTGCCAGGAACAGTGGGCTATCCCGTCGCCAACTGAAGGAAGCTTAAGAGATAGTGGAGGAACGCCAAACTGAGTTTAGAACCGCTTGGTGTGAGCACTTCGGAAGTTGAAGTCACGGACATCACGGCTCATGGAGTCTGGTTGTTGGCTGGGGAAGATGAGATGTTCCTGTCCTATGAGGATTTTCCATGGTTCAAAGAAGTCTCCGTTGGAAAAATTCTAAACGTGCAAGAACCGACTCCCGGTCATTACTATTGGCCAGAACTGGATGTGGATCTGGGTGTGGAATCCATACGCAATCCTGATCGTTTCCCACTGCGGGCGAGGCATGATCCATAGTGTGGCTCTTGGGGTCCATGCGGAATCCGCCTCGCCGGGTAGTCATCATGTCAGCTTGACCCGACTCATTGTGCCGGGCAGTGGTTGCAAGAAGCTTCGAAGGGAAAACGAAAGTGCAATCTGACTTCGAAAATTGCGGTAGTCACATCCGCAAAACTGATACGAGGAGTGGTAAGACAAATGAAAATCTACGTCATGTTTCCACTAATTGTTTTTATCAGCTTGCTATTGTCGAAAAACATCCCGGCTCAAGAAAACCTATCCCCTTACAAAATAAAGACTCTTGGTATCTCGCATGAACTACAGGGGGATTTGGAATCAGCGGCCAACTACTATAAATTGGCGGCTGCCTGGGGGAACGCTAGAGCGCAACTACTCTTGGCCAACGCCTACATGCACGGACGAGGAGTGTCACAAAGCACCTTGATGGCCCACACCTGGTATATGGTGGCTTCCATCATGTGCGATGAGAATTTGTCAGAAGAATATGCGTTGAGAAACAGAATTACGTCATCAGAGATTGAGTTATCAATTGATTTGGGGGTCATGATTCAACAGTTGATTGAATCAAGGAAAGAGCATCAGGACTGTTCAGAATATTTGCCATGAAAAAGTATGCTGTCAATCCATTTCCTGCTGAGTGAGCGAGTGCACTCCGATTATGACGTCAAGTGGTAAGACATCATCTAAAAACCTAAAGCCGAAATTTTCATTCATGGGACATCGAAAGTCTCCCCTTATACCGCTGCATGGCGTCGACTTCAGTGGTGCTAGTGAATATAAAGAGCGCAATGACAAGATTTGGATCGCAAGCTGGTATCCGGGTAAGAAATTTGTGTCGCTCAAGTGTGGAGGAGATGCTCAAGGTTTTGGCAGGAAAGGACTGGCCGATTTTATTCTAAGTCAGGGTGGATTGTGGATAATTGACTTTCCATTCGGCCCTCCAGAAGATATTGCAATAGCTTCTGGTTGGAGAAAATGGGAAGAATACCTTGAGTGGTGTTGCAGCGATTGTAATCCTACAAATTTGCTAGATTAACTTCGTGCTACGCTTAAATGTGCCGGCGTAATCTGGTCAATAAAGCGCAAGATCGACCAATGCAAAAATACTACATGGTTCCCATTTTTCGAACATCTATATCGCCAGGCTATTACAGATGGTCGCGATGTTTTATCAAGATTGAACGCTGCTGATCGGGAAATTGTGTCGGTATTTCCGTTTCATAGTGAAATCGAAACCAATAGCCAACGAAGTGTCGTGATTGAAGGGTTCCCGGGATGGACACTGAACCAAATGGGTTTTTCGTCGAATGGATACAAATGTTCGTCCAAGGTCACAGCTATACGCAAACAGACTACGCACGATAAGCGCATTGAAATCATAGAGTTACTGTGAGAAAACGGCATCCCAATTTGTGAAGATGACATCAACCGCGCAGTTGCTGACTCCGAGGGAGATGCCATCGACGCATTGGTGTTGCTCAATGCCGCATGGAATACACTCAGCCGCGGTCCTTCCGATAGGATCGCGAACGATCAGTCGAATATCGAAGGCTGGTTTTTTGATTAACTGGGTGCCGAATAACAAACTGGAAAATTAAGCCAGAATAGTGTCACCCAAATGTATTTGAATGCCTTGTCCATGGAGTGCAGCGATATTCCCGGAGCACGTATTTTTCACGCATCCAATCGGCCCATTCTTCGCATTATGCCTTGTCGTCAACATAGCCAATAACTAACGCCATCGGATCCCATGAAAACAATGGATCTTCGTGGAACATTTCTAACCATTGGGCCATATAAACCATGTCTCCAACTTCTGCGCTCAAATGATCCAGCCTGAAAGTCAGAATCGGTTCATTCGAAGAGGAATCAGCATTATCCAGCAAGGCTTCGACTCTAGACTTTATTATCTCATCAGGGCCGACTATGGAAACAATTGAGCCAGTCCAAAAACCAGCAGTAAAGATTGCAACAGAACCGAGCGTTATCCACAACCACTTAGCCAGCGTTTTCGATTTCATCATCAATAATTCTCCTATCATTTTCTTCAAGAAAAACTTTCTCAATAACATTTCTGGCAGAAGGCGCTATTTTTTAGAATGCCAAAAATGTACCGACACGAAACCAAGTTTCCAAGGTACTCATCTTGGCCGAGCTCACTCCTGCGCATCACATTCTCGGATCGTGCCGAGAGGATAAAGCTATGAGCGCTCGCGCTGAACCCCGCTTACGGTACCGTTGTCTTCGACTCCGAGCAATAATTACCCACCCTGAAAATTTGCCAGCGTCACCATCTCTCTTGCAAGTTTTTCGGGCTGGAGATCGTCGCGCTTGAGATCCACTCCGGAGTTTTCAGCGTTCGCAATCAATTCCGCCTTGAACACTGACATTGGTAAACAACTATTTTAGTGTCGTTTCATGGCAAAAAAATCTCTGTTGCGAGTTCTCGCCCGTAAACTCAATTTCGACACGTATTTTACAGCTCCGGATAAAGACGGGCGACCAAGCCAAAGCCTGCTGCGCAGAAGGTTAATCGGCAAGATGTAGCTCAATCGCAGAATATGCTCTGGTCCATGGTTTGCGCCGGCGCGCTCTCGCCCGTCGTGCCGACGGGCCTGGCCGGCACGCCGACCACGGTGGTATGCGGCGCCACGTCCTTGAGCACCACGCTGCCGGCGCCGACCTTGGCGCCTTCGCCGACGATGATATTGCCGAGCACCTTGGCGCCCGCCGCCACGAGTACGCCCGACCTGATCTTCGGGTGGCGGTCGCCTTGCTCGTTGCCTGTGCCGCCAAGCGTCACCTGCTGGAGGATGGAAACATTGTCGTCGATTACCGAAGTCTCGCCGACGACGATGCCCGTGGCGTGATCGAACATGATGCCCTTGCCCATGACGCAGGCGGGGTGGATGTCCACGCCGAACACTTCCGAGTTCCGGCTCTGGATGAACAGCGCCAGTTCCTTGCGCCGGTCTTGCCACAGGAAGTGGGCGAGGCGGTGTACCTGGATGGCCTGGAAACCCTTCAGGTACAGAATCACCGGCAGACAGGTGTTGACCGCCGGGTCGCGCTCGAAGACGGCGAGGATGTCGCTGGCCGCGCAGTCGATGATTTCGGCTGCGGCGCCATACGCTTCTTCGAAGAGTTCCCGCACGGTCACCACGGGCATGACGTCGTCGGAAAGCTTGTTGGCCAGAATGAAGGACAGCGACGATTGCAGATCCTTGTGGTTCAGCACGCAGGCGTAGACATAGCTGGCCAGCAGAGGCTCTTTTCGAACGACTTCCTCCGCTTCGGAGCAGAGCTTGCGCCAGAGTTCGCTGGTCATGAGGCGCCTCCCGCCCACCGGAAAAGCGCCCAATTATAAGAACTGGCGGCGGGGATTCAACGCGGGCCTGGCCGGGTTCCGGGAGAATTGTAGTACCATTCGCGAATGCCGGCATGAAACTGGAGCCGCGGTTTGAACAGTGATCGATTGAGGTGGCCGGTTTTTCCGATGCTGCTGTTCGCGGTGGCGTCCGGGTTCGCGGCCGAAGATTACGGGCCGGGCGAACAATATCGATACTGGCTCGAACTCGAAGCCGCCGATCAGACTTACGCCGACCGTTCGCTGGAAATCGGTCGGCACCAGGCCTTTCTCGAATTTCTCGGCCAGGGCTCGGTGGTGTTTCGCGACGGACCCGTGAACGCGCTCGAGTTGTATTCTTCGGAATCCTTCAGCGGCAACGAAATCAGTTGGGAGGCTCATTACATCGATGTGTCGAGAGCGGGGGATCTCGGCCTGTCGGCCGGCCCTCTGGTGATCATCAATCCGGGCGATGATCCCGACCAGGATCTTTACGGGCACCTGATTTCGATCTGGCGCAAGCAAGGCATCCGCTGGGAACTCATGGCCGACCTGGCGGTGCTGATCCCCGGCTATCTGAGCATGGACGTGCAGCCGAATTTCGAAGACACCCGGCCGGTGCTTGAAGAAACCGCGTCCCCCCTGGTCGCCTTGTCGGATCCCAATCCCATGGAAACTCTCGTCGAGGCGGACCTGACTTTCGGCCGTTCGATCAATTTCCGCGGCGGCCGGCGCGCCTTGCTGCGCTGGGGCATGGAAAACTCGCGCGTCTACCTGCCGGGCATGGCGCCCGCGGTGGGCGCCGAGGACGCGAGCACGGTATATGGCGCGTTTCTCGACACGCAACTCGAAGCCACGATTCCCATCGCGCTCAATCACGTCGGCGGCTTTCTCGCGGCCTCCCGTGAACTCGGTTATTCCTATGGCGCCATGCGGGAGGAAGGCGCAACCGAGGAAGCGGGCTTTCGCGCCAACTACCTGCGCTTCTGGCGGCTGAACGCGGCTGGGGAATGGCGCATCGCGGTCGAAGTGCTGTCGCCGTATTGATGCGGAGGTTTGACTTGTCTCTCCGAAAAATTCCTTCCCCGCGCCGCATGAAGGCGCCGGCCAGATCAGGGCTTCGTTAACAACACTTCGCGGCGGCCGTAGTCCGTCGCAAAGCCGCGGCTGTCGATGATCCGGATCGACAGTTCCCGGCGCCCGGAGGCGAAAGCGGTCGCGTCGATTTCGGCCCGGAATCCCAGCTTCGGCTGATTCGGATCGGTTCGAAAATCCCCGGCTTCGACCACATCGGGCCGCGGCAGGCCGTATTCGGTTTCCGCGACCACGGCGCCGTCCAGCAAGAGCAGGACGCGATCCACGCCCAGATCTTCGTTATAAGCCCAACCGCTGACCGCAATCGTTTCCGAGAGGATCGCGCCCGGCGCCGGCTGATCGATCCAGGCTTGCGGCGGATAGGGGCAGGGACTTGCCGCCGGGGCGCCGATCTCCGCCGACACCCTGCCGCGGTAAAAGCCGAACCGCTTGTCGCCTCCGAACAAGGACAATTGATCGATTTGTTCCAGTGTATCCGCAAGCGCGCAGGCGCGGGACATCAATTCGCGCTTTTGCCCGACATTCAGGGCCGAGTCTTCCGTTATGAACAGCATCGGTTCGTCGGGGCGCCGCCGCACGAAATCGCCGGTTCTGCCCCAGAGTTCGAACTGCCTGAAACGTCCGTCGCGGACGGCCTTGTCCATATCCAGAGTGTAAGCACCCGCCGCGACGTCCGCGTATTGCAATTGCGCCGCGGTGTAGTAATTGTCCGTGACGGTTACCGGTTGCCCAGCGAAATCTTCGCGCAGCAATTGTCCGGTATGTTCGGCGAACGCCCCCCAGCCGGCCATTTTTTCGGAAAGCACTCCGGCGCCCACGAACGGTCGCAATTGCGTCTGCCACGACTGACTGCCGATGCCGGCCAGAGCGAGCAATGCGCCGGCGAATCCGATCGCCGGTATCGCGGCGGTAGCCAGGGCGGCGCCCATCAGGCGCCGCGCCAGCCATGCATGTGTCCGGCGCAGGGCTTCGGGAGCGAAGACGAGCAGGGGAAAGTAGCCGGGCAGGGGCCAATGTTCGGTCGTGCTGTTTGCGTCGGACCATGGCGCGAGCAGGGCGTATACAAGCAGATGCGGCAATGCGAACCACAACAGCAGGTTCACATGGGTGTCCCGTCTGCGATGGGTGTGTTTCCTGAACATCAGCCAGGCGCTGCCGAGCAAAAGAGCGTACAGGGGCGGAGTGACGAGCAGGGCCTGCGTGGGGACTTGCAAAAGACCTTCCATGTTGAATTGCCAGGGATGGCGCTCGATGAAATAGAAGCCGGCGCTGCCCATATCGCCGGGCAGATTCGCCCACAAGATGGGCAGCAGGCCCAGGGCCGCGATTCCCGCGGCGAGCCGGAACCCGCCGTTGCGCCAGATGCCGCGTCGATGCAACAGCAGGTAGAGTATCGCCGCGGCGGGAAAGAGTATGAAGCGGTAGTGCGTGCACAGGCCGAGCGCCATGAATGCGCCAGCCCCCAGCCAGTGTCCGATACTGTCCGTGCGCAGGGCGCGGTCGAGAAAGCCGAGGCCGATCAATCCGCATAGCAGCATCGGCACATCGGGCACCGCGAGCAGGCCGAGAAATCCGCCCAGAGGTATGCAGATGCTCAGGAAAGCCGCCTGCAAGGCGTCCCCGCGACCGGTAAAAGGCAGGGACACCCAGTAGACCACCGCGGGCAGGCAACTGCCGCCGGCAAGAAACAGGGCGCGGGTGGCGAGCGGGTTGCCGGGATCGAGAGCGGAACCGAGACCGGCAAGCAACGCCGTGACGAAGGGCAGATCGCTATAGGCCGGCGCCGGCATGGTCGAAGCCAGCCAATAGAAAATTTCGTCGCTATGGAGATCGAGCCGCGCGGCCAGCCAGACCTTGACGATCAGCAGCAAGCCGCAGGCCGCGGCAAGCAATCCGGCATCGGGCAGGAATTCAGTCGCTTCAGTTTGTTCTGCCTGATCGCGCAATGATGTTTCCGACCCTGGCGGTGGAGTTCTTCACTGTCATTCTAGCGGAAAACCGCGGCGGTTTGAGGATGAACAAATCTATATGCAAATATAGTTGACAATCATTCTCATTAGTATTTAAATCGACCGCAAGAGGCTGGGGCAACACCATGTACGTCTGCATTTGCCGTCAAATCACCGAAGACCAGATCCGCGATTTGTGCCGGGACAGCGGCGCGGCCAGCTTTTCCGAAGTGCGCAACCAACTCGGCGTAGGACTTGACTGCGGCAAATGCGGCAACCACGCCCGCAGCGTCCTTCGCGAATACCACCAATCCGCCACCTTCGACCCGTCTCTCGCCACCGCCATCGCAGTCTGACCCCATAGCCTGCGCCGGATCGAAGCCACGAATGCAAATCAAAACGATTCTCATTTGTTTTATCATATAAATCAATAAGTTACACCACCTTTTGCTTGACTTCGCAGTGGTTATCGGCGATGCTTTCCGATACCTGCCATGGGTGAGGTCCGGTCGGCGAAGCCGACAGGAAGCGCAGCTTCTTGAGGACCGAACGGCTCGACATGGATGTCGAGACCGGGGGTTTTAGAATCCACAAATGTCGCGCCAGGGATGGCATCTACCAGCCGAAAGGAGTATCTATGAAGTCCGACCCCGTCGTAATCAAGCATTTGAACAAGGCGCTGGCGAACGAACTGGTCGCCATCAACCAGTATTTCCTGCATTCCCGCATGTTCGAAGACTGGGGATTGAAGAAGCTGGCGGAAAAGGAGTACGAGGAATCCATCGAAGAGATGAAACACGCCGATGCCCTGATCAAGCGCATTCTTTTTCTTGAAGGCCTGGCCAATCTCCAGAATCTCGGCAAGTTGCGCATCGGCGAGCATATCCGCGAAATGCTCGAATGCGACCTCAAGCTCGAAATGCAGGCCTGCCCCGACCTGCGCGAAGGCATTGCCTATTGCGAGTCCGTCGGCGATTACGTCAGCCGGGATCTGCTCAGCGAAATCCTCGATAACGAGGAAGAACACGTCGACTGGCTTGAGACCCAGCTTTCACTGATCGACAGGGTTGGTATCGAAAACTACCAGCAGTCGATGATGTAGAGATTCTGCGCCTCCGCTTCGCTACGCGCAGAATGACGAAGTGGGGGCGCTTCGCTACGCGCAGAATGACGAACTATCGGATTCGCGCAATGTGAGTCGCCGGCGGCGACGGATCGAAGCCACAATACCGCGAGAGATTCTGCGACTGCGCTTCGCTTCGCGCAGAATGATGGGAGGGTAGCTGCAATTTGGCGCGGATCGTGGTCAAATTGCGCCGCATGTACGCCTGTATCGATTTGGGTTCCAACAGTTTCCACCTGCTCATCGGCGAATGGGATGACGGTCGCATCCGCATCGTCGAACGATGCAGCGAGAAGGTGCAACTCGGCGAAGCCGTCGCCACCACCGAGCTCATTTCCGATGTCGCGTTCCAGCGCGGACTGGCCTGCCTTGAGAATTTCCGCGCACTGATGCGCCGGCACCCCATCCGGCAATATTGGGCCCTGGGGACCAACGCCTTTCGCTTCGCGCGCAATACGCCCGATTTTCTGATCGCCGCCCGGGATTTGGGAATTCGCATTTCCGTCATCAGCGGCGTACAGGAAGCCGTGTTGATCTATGCCGGCGTAACCACCTCGCTGCCGCTGAACGATGAAAGGCGGCTGATCATCGATATCGGCGGCGGCAGCACCGAAGTCATCGCCGGCTGCGGCCACGAACGAATCATGACCGAAAGCCTGCCGGCGGGAACCGTGACCTGGCGCGACCGGTTCTTCGCCGAGCCGTCAAGCGATACGCGAGTCCTCAAAGCCCGCATGGACGCCGGACTGGAAGCCGCGCTTGCGATATTCGAGCCGGTGGCGGTGGCCGTCGCCCGCGCCGGCTGGGACATGGCCCACGCCTCCTCCGGCACCGTGAAGATGCTCAAATACATCTGCGAAAACCATGGTTATGGCGAAAATCAAATCACCTCCGCGGCGCTGGAGGAACTGAAAGGGACGCTCGCTGCCGGTATCGCGAAAGGGGGGCCGTTGCCGGGATTGAAGGAAGAACGCAGAGAACTGCTTTTGCCGGGCTGGTGCGTCGCCGCGGCGTTGATGCGGGCATTCGATATCGAAGTGCTGAATTTCAGCGCGACGGCTTTGCGCGAAGGCATGCTCGATTTCCTCGCGCGCAACGAGAAAACCATGCCGATTTTGCGCGCAAGCCACCTGCCAAAGGTGAGGCCCGGTTGGCGAAGCCCTAAAAAAGCATCACTTTTTTAGGGAATTATATATCTGAGTATCAAAATTGGTAGTTAACCTGTTGTTTTTATTGAAGTTTCCTTGATTATTTCTTGTGTAAGAAAATTTACAGGAAAATTCTTATATAAATCAATAAGTTAATCCTGAAAATGGGTACTCAAGTATATAATTGCCCTTTTTTAGGGCTTGCATCGAATAGTTGGCGCGAAGGCGGTTGACCCGATCACGGGCTAGGCCGGCGAGACTGTGGGTTGGTGAAGTCGACAGGGCTGCGCCAGGGATGGCATGTACGGCCCTGAAGAATGCGAATGCCTGCTCTAGCCCAGTTTTTCCAGCAATTTTTCCTGCACGCCGGTGTCGCCGCCGCGCTTCATCGCCGCGGGCCTGTACTCGCCGTCCGCTTGCATCTCCCAGCTTTGCACACGGTCCTTCAGGTACATGTCGAGTTCCTCCTTGACCCGCTTGGCAAGCCTGGAATTGAGAATCGGGAAGCAGACCTCGATGCGGTTCGACAGGTTGCGTTCCATCCAGTCGGCGCTGGAACAATAGACCTGCGGCTTGGTGTTGCGGAAAAAGTACACCCGGGAATGTTCCAGGAAACGGCCGACGACCGAGACGACCCGGATGTTCTCGCTGATGCGCGGCAGACCGGGGCGCAGGCAGCAGATACCTCGCACATTCAGATCGATCTTCACTCCTGCGCGGGAGGCCGAATACAGCGCCTTGATGATCTGGGGATCGGTCAGCGAGTTCATCTTCGCCTTGATCTGGGCGGGCTTTCCGTCCCTGGCCGCGCGCTTCTCGTTATCGATCATCTTGAGCAGGGCCTTGCGCAGTCTGAATGGGGCGTTGATCAGCAACTTCGGCTGAATCTTCTTGCCCATGCCGGTAATCTGCTGGAAAACCTTGTGCACATCGGCGCAGATCGTCTCTTCCGCGGTCAGCAGACTGTAATCGGTATAGACCAGCGAGTTCTTGCGATGGTAATTGCCGGTGCCGAGATGCGCGTAACGTTTCAGCCGGCCGTTTTCCCTCCTCACGAAAAGCAGCATCTTGGCGTGGGTCTTGTAACCGAGCACGCCATAGACCACCACGGCGCCGGCTTCCTGCAAAATGCTGGCGAAATGAATGTTCTCTTTTTCATCGAAGCGCGCGCGCAATTCAATCACCACGGTGACTTCCTTGCCGTTGCGCGCGGCCTCGGCCAGCGCTTCGACGAGTTCGGACGATTCGTTGGTGCGATACAGGGTCTGCTTGATCGACAATACTGCGGGATCCTTGGCGGCTTCCCGCACCCACTGGATGATCGGCAGGAAGGACTGGAACGGATGCAACAGCAACTGATCCTCTTTGTCCACCGCGCTGAAAACGTCCTTGTGGTAATTCGCCAGCGACGCCGGCACGCCGGGAGAAAATTTGGGGAAGTGCAGGTCGGTCCGGTCGAGCATGCCGAAAAGCGCCACCAGCCTTTGCAGATTGACCGGACCGTCGAGTTCGAACAGTTCGTCGCGGGAAAGCTCGAATCGATCAAGCAAGAAATTCGACAGGCGTTCGGGGCAACCCGAATCCACTTCCAGCTTGGCCGCCGCGCCGAAGCGGCGGCTATGCAACTTGTTCCGCAAGGCGGCCGCCACATCCTCGATTTCGACGTTGGACATTTCCAGATCGGCGTTGCGCGTGACCCTGAACTGGTGGCAGGCGGTCACTTCCATGCCGGGGAAGAATTCGCCCACATAGGCGTGAATGATCGAAGAAAGAAACACGAAATTGTCCCCTTCCGGAGCGATCTCCCGCGGCACTTTGATCAGTCGGGGCAGGGAACGCGGCGCGGGGACGATGGCCAGTCCGCTTTCCCGTCCGAACGCGTCCGTGCCTTCCAGTGAGAGAATGAAATTCAGGCTCTTGTTTACCAGCCGCGGGAAGGGATGGGCCGGGTCGAGTCCGAGCGGGCTGACGACCGGCACAACTTCGTTGTCGAAATACTCCCTGGCCCATTTGGTCAATTTGCCGTCCCAATCCTGCCGTTTCACGAATTGGATGTTCTCCGCGGCGAGGGAGGGGAACAGATCCTCGTTCAGAATCCGGTATTGCTCATTGAGGGCCGCGCGAACCTGCTCATGAATCTGCCGCAGAATCTGCTCTGGATATTTGCCGTCCGGGTCGGGCTGCCGCATGTCGAATTGCAAGCGTTTTTTCAGCCCGGACACGCGGATTTCGAAGAATTCGTCGAGATTGGAACTGAAGATCAGCAGGAACATCAATCGCTCCAGCAGAGGATGTTCCGGATTGCTCGCCTGGGACAGGACGCGAAGATTGAACTTGAAATAACTGAGCTCGCGGTTTTCCAGATAACCGCCATGACTCAGATCGATATCCTCGCCCTTGCCAAGGTCATCGGTATGCAGATTGTCGTGCGCTTCGCTCGGATGCTCGGTTTCGTTACCGACCAGCGCGAGCGCCGGGAAACTGTCCGCAACGGTCATGATTGAACCCGAAAATCCAAGGAATCCACGCAAGATACTAGCATATGCCTTACACTATGACGCCATGAGCATGAACCGTTGAATTCGACCTTGCGTTACTTTTTGCGTTGCTGGTTTGCCTGTCTTGCGCTATTGTCGGCGTTGACGCGGCCGGCGACGGCGGTCGAGGCGGAACTGCCGGAATATCGGGCGGTAAGCGGCGTTTCGGGAACCTTGTCCGCAACCGGCTCCGATACCGTCGCCAATCTGGCCACCTT
>JANQSV010000399.1 GCA_028279115.1 Pseudomonadales bacterium | reverse complement strand
TTGCCGGGAGGCGTCAGCACCTTGACGAAGCCGCGGTTCTCACCGTCGGCCAGCGCCCGGTCGTGCAGGCCGAGATCGTAACGCGCCACCTCGCAGTCGGTGCCGCGCTCCTCGGCTTCGCGTTCCGAAAGTCCCACCCGGGCGATTTCCGGGTCGGTGAAGGTCGCCCAGGGGACCGCCTTGTAATTCACGCGGCGGAAGGGTCCGGCGAGGACGTTCATCGCCGCGAACCAGGCCTGGTGCGAAGCCATGTGCGTGAATTGATAGGGACCGGCGACATCGCCGCAGGCATACATGTTCGGATAGGCGGTGCGCAGGTATTGGTCGACTTCCACCGCGCCGCCCGCGGTCAGCGGAACTTCGAGTTCTTCGAGACCGAATCCTTCGACATTCGGTGTGCGTCCGAGCGCGAGCAACACCCGGTCGAAATACTCGCGCACGCATTCCCCTTCGAATTCGGCTTCGACGTAGTCGCCTTTTCCATCGCGCCCAAACTTGACGACCTTGTGGCCTGTAAGCACCTTGATGTTCTGATTCCGCAGTCGTTCCGTCAGCAGGTTCGAGACTTCCGGATCTTCGCGCATGAGAATGCGCGGCGCCATTTCCATCTGTGTCACCCGGGAGCCCAGATTGCTGAAGGCCTGGGACAACTCGCAGCCGATGGGGCCGCCGCCGATCACGAGCAGGCGCCGCGGCAGTTCTTCCAGGCTCCAGATGTTGTCCGAAGTCAGATAGTCGATGCGGTCGAGCCCGGGGATCGGTGGAACCAGCGGTCGGGCGCCGGTGGCGAGGATGATCGAACGGGTGGTGATTTCGCGGCCGTCGACCCGCACCCGGTACGGCGATTCGATATGCGCCTTGCCCGACACGCATTCGACGCCCAGCGACGTGAATCGCTCGGGCGAGTCGTGGGGCTCGATGCGGGAGATGATTTGGCGAATGCGCGCCATCACCGCGGGGAAGTCGACTTCAGCGTTCGCGTCCGTCAGCCCGAAATCCGCGGCCTTATCGACAAGATGCTTGATACGTCCGCTGCGGATCAGCGACTTGCTCGGAACGCAGCCGGTATGGAGGCAATCGCCGCCCATGCGCTGTTGTTCGACCAGCACGACCTTGGCGCGGGCGCCGGCAATGATCAGCGAAGCGACGAGTCCAGCGGAACCCGCGCCGATTACTACCGTATTGACTTCGAACTTGCGCGGCCGGTCGAAGCGGCGCGCCAGTTTGCGCCTTCGCATGCCGGATACGATGAAACGCGCGAGCAGTGGCAGCAAGCCGACGAGAGCGATGGACGCCAGCGCCGGAGCGCTTGCCAGACCCGAAAGCGAAGTGATCCGGGCCAGTTCCGAACCGGCGTTCACGAATACGGCGGTAGCGAGCAACATGCCGGTCTGGGTCGCCGCATAGAAGGGAACCACCCGGATCGGCGTCAGCGACATCACCAAGTTGACGACGAAATAAGGAAACAGGGGCACCATGCGGATGCTGAACAGATAGAAGCCGCCGTCCTTGCGGATGCCGCGATTGATCGGTTCGAGCTTGTCGCCGTAGCGTTCCTGCACCCAGTCGTGCAACAGGGTCCGGGCGATCAGGAAAGCGAGCGTGGCGCCGATGCTGCTGGCGAAGGAAACGATCAGCGTTCCCCAAAGCAAGCCGAACAATGCGCCGCCGAGAAGGGTCATCATCAAGGCGCCGGGAATCGAAAAAGCCGCCATGACCACGTAAATCGTGAAATATGCGAGTACGGCGAAGCCGAAATTCGCCCGCGTGAATTCCTGCAAGGCCGCGAGTTGCGATTGCACGTATTCCAGGCTGGCGAATCGTCCGAGATCGAAGACGAAGTAGGAGCCGATGACGGCAACGATCAACAGTACTATGAACAATCTGAGTTTTTTCATGCGGAATTTCCCTAAGCTCGGGTATGCTATGGCCTGCGCCGCCGCGCGGCAAATATAGTGCAGGAGCCCCGATTGGCCAATTCAATGCTGGACCGCAGATTCCCCGTCACCCGCATGCGCCGCATGCGCCGCGACGAATTCAGCCGCCGCCTGATGCGGGAGAACGTTCTCACGCCCGATGACCTGATCTGGCCGGTGTTCGTCGTCGAAGGCGCCGGGGAGCGGCGGCCGGTGGAATCCATGCCCGGCGTTTTCCGTCTCGGCATCGGCGAATTGCTCAAGGAAGCGAAGGAAGCCGCGGCGCTCGGCATTCCGGCGCTTGCCCTGTTTCCCTCGCCGGCCGAAGAAGCCAAGACGCTTGACGGCCGCGAAGCCTGGAATCCCGACGGACTCGTGCAACGCGCGGTTGCCGAACTGAAATCGACCCTGCCCGAACTCGGCGTGATCTGCGATGTGGCGCTCGACCCCTACACGACCCATGGCCAGGACGGGATCATCGACGACGGCGGTTATGTGCTCAACGACGAGACCGTCGATGCATTGGTGCGCCAGGCGCTGTCCCAGGCCCGGGCCGGAGCCGACGTCGTCGCGCCCTCGGACATGATGGACGGGCGCATCGGCGCCATCCGCTCGGCGCTCGAAGGGGAAGGCGGCATCCATACGCGCATCCTGGCTTATTCCGCCAAGTACGCCTCCTCCTATTACGGACCCTTCCGCGACGCGGTCGGCTCAAGCGGTTCGCTTGGCGGCGGCAACAAGTACAGCTACCAGATGGATCCGGCCAATAGCGACGAGGCCTTGCAGGAAGTCGCGCTCGACCTCGCCGAAGGCGCCGACATGGTCATGGTCAAGCCGGGAATGCCCTATCTCGATGTGGTGCGCCGGGTGAAGGACGAGTTCGGCGTGCCGACTTTCGTCTACCAGGTAAGCGGCGAATACGCGATGCACATGGCGGCGGGGCTGAACGGCTGGCTCGACGGCGACGCGGTTATGCTCGAATCCCTGCTTGCCGTCAAGCGCGCGGGCGCCGACGGCATTCTGACCTATTTCGCACCTGCCGCCGCGCGGCTGCTCGATTGAGATTCTGCGACTCCGCTTCGCTCCGCGCAGAATGACCGCAATAAAATCGTCATTCTGCGCGAAGTCGCAGAATCTCCTGGGGCGGCTTGAATCCTGGCGGACAGCCCTTATCATACGCCTCTGTTTTGTTCCCCCAGGAGTTTTTCCCATGAGCGACAATATCGTTCACGTATCCGACACCAGTTTCGAACAGGATGTATTGCAAGCCGAAGGTCCCGTACTCGTGGACTTCTGGGCGGAATGGTGCGGCCCCTGCAAGATGATCGCGCCGGTGCTCGAAGAACTGGCAGACGAATACCAGGGCAAATTGAAAGTCTGCAAGATGGACGTGGACGCGAATACCGAAACCGCGCCCCGCTATGGCATCCGCGGCATCCCGACCCTGATCGTGTTCAACAACGGCGATGTGGCCGGCACCAAGGTCGGCGCCATGTCCAAATCGCAATTGTCGAACTTTGTCGAAGGCTTGATCTGAATTTCGCTTCGCGCGAACGCGAACCGGACCTCGCTCAGGCGGCGAGATAACGGTTCGCGCCGTCCCTGGCGCGAAAACTGCCGCGAAGGATATCCTCCGCCATTTCCTCGGCAACCGATTCGGTGGAAACCTGCCGTTCACCGGAAAGTCTGAGCACTTCCGCGAGCGTGGTTTCGATTCGCGTGATATGCGCGAGCCTGTCGCTGTCGCTGGAACTCTGACGCTGGTGGTGCGCTTCGATGATGCCGCCGGCGTTGACGAGGAAATCCGGGCAGTAAAGAATGCCCCGCCGACGCAGGCGCTCGCCATCCTCCGGAGTGGCCAGTTGGTTGTTGGCGGCGCCGCAGACGATGCCGGCGCGCAATCTGGAGATGCTGTCCTGGTTCCAGACCGCGCCCATGGCGCAGGGCGCCACGACATCCACGGGCAGGAACAGCACTTCATCGCTGTTCACCGGCCGCACACCAAGTTCCGCGGCGGCGCGCTCGCTATTGGCGGTGTTGATGTCGGCGCCATATACGGTGGCGCCGTCTTCGATCAGCAAGCGCGCAAGTCTGAATCCGACATGACCGAGTCCCTGCACCGAAATCGCCAGATCGTCGAGGCTGTTCTTGCCATGCAGATGGCGCACCGCCGCGCGGATGCCGAGGAACACGCCATAAGCCGTGCTCGGTGACGGGTCTCCGCCATGCTCGTTGTCGTCCAGGCCGGCCACATACGGCGTTCTCTGGGACATCGCGCGGATATCCGCGACACTGGTGCCGACATCTTCGGCCGTGATGTAGCGGCCGCCAAGGGAATGAACGAAATCTCCCATGGCTTCGAGCAGCGCCCGGGTTTTCTGCTTGTGGGGATCGCCGATGATGATGGATTTGCCGCCGCCGAACGGCAGGCCCGCGAGAGCGGATTTGTAGGTCATTCCCCGGGACAGCCGCAACACATCAAGCAGCGCTTCTTCTTCGCTGCCGTAGGGGTGCATGCGGCAGCCACCGACACCTGGTCCAAGTTCGCTGCTATGTACGGCGATAATCGCTTTCAGGCCGCTTTGCCGGTCATTGTGAAAAGCGACCAGTTCATGTTCGCTGAATGATGGATTGGAAAAGATGCTCATCCGGAACCCCCTGCGATGTCTTCGGAGGTGTATTCTCTCGAAAAAACCACAGAAAATTTATCTAATTTAGTCGAGGATATTGCTATTATCTGGAAAAATTATCCATATATTCCAGGAAATCGGAATAACTATGCCACTCGAACTCGACAGGTACGATCAAGCCATCGTGAAATTGATCCAGGCGGACGCCACGCTCAGCACGGCGGTCATCGCCGAGCGGGTGAATCTCTCCCAATCGCCGTGCTGGCGCCGCATCAATCGACTCGAACAGTCGGGTTTGATCAAAGCCCGCGTAGCCCTGCTCGACCGCGACGCCCTCGGCCTCGACGTGGTCGTGTTCGCCACCGTCAACCTGACGTCAACGGGGCGCCAGAATCTGATCGCTTTCGAGCGGGAGATAAGCGGCCACGAAGAAATCGTCGAGTGCTACACCATGGCGGGCATCTGGGACTACATGCTGAAAATCGTCACCCGCGACATTCGCCACTATGAGCACTTCATGCGCAACACGCTGGCCGCCAGTCCGCTGGTCCGCGAACTGCACTCGCACATGGCCGTAACCGAAATCAAGAACGTCACCGCGTTGCCGCTTGGCGACCACCTTGCCAGCCACCAATGAAAAGCCGTCATTCCGCGCGCGGCCGCGGAATCTCCGGTCTGGCGCGGAATCCGACGAGATTCCGCGTTAGCTTCGCTGCGCGCGGAATGACAGCGGGGACAGGGCGGCTTGTTATCCGTGAAACTTTGCATTACACTGCGCATCAAAGCCTTGGTCTTCAATCGCGGCCACAGGTGCAAGCGCAGGGTTCCCCTGCCGGAAAAATTCACTGAATTCAACTTCGCACCGGCTCACCGGTTCAAACTCATTTACAACTTCCATCCCGCAAGCCCCGCCGGATCAAAACGGTAACTCCTACATGAATCTGACAGAACTCAAACAGAAACCGATAGCAGAATTGCTCGACACGGCCCATGAAATGGGGCTCGACAACGTGGCGCGAACGCGCAAGCAGGACATCATCTTCTTCCTGCTCAAGCGGCATGCCCGGAACGGCGAAGACATCTACGGCGACGGCGTTCTCGAAATATTGCAGGACGGTTTCGGTTTTCTGCGTTCGGCCGACTCGTCCTATCTCGCCGGGCCCGACGATATCTATGTTTCACCCAGCCAGATAAGACGGTTCAATTTACGCACGGGCGACACGATCTCCGGCAAGATCCGGCCCCCGAAAGACGGCGAACGCTATTTCGCCCTGCTCAAGATCTCCGAAATCAACTTCAGTGGTCCCGACACCGCCAAGCACAAGATCCTTTTTGAAAACCTCACGCCGCTTTTTCCCCAGGACCGGCTCGGACTCGAAGTCGGCAACGGCAGCACCGAAGACCTCAGCGCCCGCATCATCGATCTCACCGCTCCCATCGGCAAGGGTCAGCGCGGCCTGATCGTATCGCCGCCCAAGGCGGGCAAGACCCTGATCCTGCAGAACATCGCCCAATCGATAACCCGCAACAATCCCGAATGCCGCCTGATCGTGCTGCTGATCGACGAGCGCCCCGAGGAAGTCACCGAGATGCAGCGTTCCGTGCGCGGCGAAGTCGTGGCGAGCACTTTCGACGAGCCGCCGACGCGGCACGTGCAAGTGGCCGACATGGTCATCGAGAAAGCCAAGCGCCTTGTCGAACACAAGGAAGACGTGGTCATTCTGCTCGATTCGATGACGCGCCTCGCGCGCGCCTACAACACCACCGTGCCTTCTTCCGGCAAGGTGCTAACCGGCGGCGTCGACGCCCACGCCCTCGAGCGGCCGAAGCGATTTTTCGGCGCGGCGCGCAACCTCGAAGAAGGCGGCAGTCTCACGATTATCGCCACCGCCCTGATTGAAACCGGCTCGAAGATGGACGAAGTGATCTACGAGGAGTTCAAGGGCACCGGCAACATGGAACTCCACCTCGACCGCAAGATCGCCGAGAAACGCGTTTATCCCGCGATCAACGTGCGTCGTTCGGGCACCCGCCGCGAAGACCTGCTCACCACGGAAGAGGAACTGCAACGCATGTGGATTCTGCGCAAGCTGCTTTCCTCGATGGAAGACGTGCAGGCGACGGAATTCATACTCGACAAGTTGAAGAACACCAAGACCAACGAGGAATTCTTCAAGTCCATGCGGCGCGCGTAAGCAGTGAGATTCTGCGACTCCGCTTCGCTTCGCGCAGAATGACGAAGTGGGGGCGCTTCGCTTCGCGCAGAATGACGAGGGGAGGGCGCTTCGCTTCGCGCAGAATGACGAGGGGAGGGCGCTTCGCTACGCGCAGAATGACGAAGTGGGGGTTGACGCGACGTCAGGTAGTTGTCATTCCGCGCGCAGTCGCGGAATCCATCCGTCGGGAGAACGGAATTACTCATGGCTTTTAGCGACCTGCGTGATTTCATCGCCATGCTCGAAGAGCGGGGCGAACTCAAGCGCATCTCGGCCGAGGTGGATCCGGCTCTCGAAGTCACCGAAATCAGCGACCGCACCTTGCGCGCCGCCGGGCCGGCCCTGCTGTTCGAGAATCCGAAAGGATCGAAGTTCCCACTGCTCGCCAACCTGTTCGGGACCACGCGCCGCATCGCGCTGGCCATGGGCCGCGAAGACCTCGAAGGCCTGCGCGAAGTCGGCAAGTTGCTCGCCTTCCTGCGCGAGCCCGCCCCGCCGAAGGACTGGAAGGACCTCTGGGAAAACCTGCCCAATTATCGCCGCGCCTTGCATGTAAGCCCGGCGGTGAAGAAGTCCGCGCCCTGCCAGGAGATCGTCATCGAAGGCGATGATGTCGACATCGGCATGTTTCCGGTGCAGACCTGCTGGCCGGAGGACGCGGCGCCGCTCGTGACCTGGCCCCTGGTCATTACCCGCGGGCCGGAAAAGGAGCGGCAGAATCTCGGCATCTATCGCATGCAGGTGCTTGGGCGCAACAAGCTGATCATGCGCTGGCTGCCTCATCGCGGCGGCGCGCTCGATTTCCGCGACTGGCAGGCGCGCCATCCGGGACAGCCGTTCCCGGTTTCGATCGCTCTCGGCGCCGATCCGGCGACGATTCTGGCTACGGTGACGCCGGTTCCCGACACGCTTTCCGAGTACGCTTTCGCCGGTTTGCTGCGCGGCAGCAAGACCGAAGTGGTGAAGTCGATCGGCAATGACCTGCAGGTGCCGGCGAGCGCGGAGATCGTGCTCGAAGGTTCGATCGATCCCGGGGAAACCGCCGAGGAAGGACCCTATGGCGATCACACGGGCTATTACAACGAAGTCGAGACCTTTCCGGTATTCACGATCGAACGCATTACCCATCGTCCCGATCCGATCTATCACAGCACCTACACGGGTAAGCCGCCCGACGAGCCGTCGATGCTCGGCGTGGCGTTGAACGAGGTGTTCGTGCCGCTGTTGCAGAAGCAATTTCCGGAGATCGTGGATTTCTGGCTGCCGCCCGAGGCCTGCTCCTACCGGGTGGCGGTGGTCAGTCTCAAGAAGCAATATCCGGGTCACGCCAAGCGCGTGATGATGGGCATGTGGTCGTTCCTGCGCCAGTTCATCTATACGAAGTTCGTCATCGTGGTCGATGAGGACATCGATATCCGAAGCTGGGAAGAGGTGGTCTGGGCGATCTCCACGCGGATGGACCCGATTCGGGATACGGTGTTGATCGACAACACGCCGATCGATTACCTGGATTTCGCCTCGCCGGTCGCCGGACTCGGTTCCAAGATGGGGCTCGACGCGACGAGCAAGTGGCCGGCGGAAACTCAGCGCCAGTGGGGCCGACCGATCAAGATGAGCGAGGATGTCAAAACCAGAATCGATGAGTTGTGGTCCTCGCTGGGGCTCGATTGATTGGTGGCTCCGATCCGTCGCCGCCGGGTGGCCTGAAGTTTAGCGGACGCTGTGAATACATCCATGTACGCTTCGGCCCCGACATCCTTGTCGGGGACGCCCGCTAAACTTCAGGCCACCCGGCGGCGCCTCACACTGTGCAGAACCTCGGGTTAATCGGTGCTGGCAGAGGTCGATTTTGGTTGCGGTAAGTCGGGGAGGGGTTCGGCGGCTAGTTTGCGGTATTGGGCCAGGTGGGTTTTGGCGGCATTCGATTCGCCGAGGTTTTCCAGCAGGCGGCTGAGTTCGCCGTGGGCGGCGGCTGAGGGATTGGCGGCGATGCTTGCCTGGAGATACTCCTTCGCTTTGCCCCATAGCTCGTTGCGGAGGCAGAGGCGGCCGAGGGTGAGTTGCAGGCCTGCGTCTTCCTTGTGTTTTTCGAGCCATTCTTCGGCGAGATTCAGGCGGCGCATGTCGTCGCCCAGGGGGAGACTGCCGTAGAGTTCGATTAACTCGCTGTTCCATTGTGCGGCCAAAGCTTGTTCGATGGCGGCCGCGGCTTCCTTTCCTCCTCCCTGGTGCAAGGCTAGCCTGGCATAGTGACTGACCAGTGCGGGTGACTGGTGGAAATCGGCCGGCGCCTTTTTCCACATCTGCCGCAATGTGGCGAGGCTCTTTTCGCGATCGAGGCTGGCGTCGCGTCCTATGCCGGCGGCATGCAGGCGCTGGGCGAAGATGTGCCTGCGCAGGCGGAGCAGTTCGGCTTCGTCGAGCATCTTGTTGCGTTCGAGCGTCGGCAGCAGTTTTTCCAGTTCGTCCCAGTCTTCGAGATCGATATAGACCTGTTTGAGCAGGCCGAGGAGGGAGGCGTCGTTGAGTACCGACTTGCGCAGGTTGTTGATGGCCTTCAGCGCCTGGTCGGATTGACCGCCATGTTGCAGCAGGTGCGCGCGCACGATTCCCACGGTCGAGCGTGCATGCGGATAGCGCCTTTCCGCGGTTTCCAGGGAATTGGTCCAGAGTTCGGGCTGATTGAGCTTGTTCGCGGCGTATGCCGCCGCGAGATAGTTGACGACATTCGCTTCACGCTCGCGACTGCCTTGCATCAGCAGGTTGTAGGCCGATTGCCAGTTGCCGCGGAACAGGGCCAGCATGCCTTCCTCGGTCTTGCCGCGGCGGCCGGCGTTGAACAGGCTGCCGACCCGCCTGCTTGCGCGCACCAGTTGCCAGGGATTGATCCATTCGAGCAGCATTCGCAGCAGGCGGTAGATCAGGTAGATGACCACTGCCGCCAGCAACAGCGCCAGGAGGCTCGTTTCGAAGGTGTAGTCGCCGAAAGCGATCAGCAGATAGCCTGGGTCGGCGGGCAGATCCAGGAATACGATGGCGAGCAGCGCCAGGACGATGGCCGCCAGGGCGTAGACGAACAGTCGGATCATTGCGGCTCGCCGGCCAGGAACTCCCCGACCTGGTTCAGCGATTGATTCAACACCGGCAGTTCCGGCGCGATGTCGATCAGCAGCAATTCACTGAATTCCGCGGCGAAACCGGCCGCGCTCCCGCCGCCGGCGCCGGTATAGCTTTGCAATTGTTCGAGGCCGGCTTGCAGGCTCGCGCGATATAGCGCCGCATCGCGCATCAGCAACGCCAATTGCGCCTGTTCAATCTGCAGGCGAATCGATTCGCGGATGTACTCTTCCTGGCCGGCGACGAGTTCGAATTCCGGACGTTCGTCCCATCTGCGCCAGACGAATACATTGCCGAGAAACTCCAGGCCGGAAGCGATGAAGCCGGCGCCCGCCGCCGTTTCCGCACCCGTGTCGGCGCCGGTGGCGATCGATTCGCGCAAGCTGAGCAGCAAGTCGAGTTGGGCGATTTCGCCCGCCAGACTTTCCAGCCGGAAGTAGACGCCCTCACGGTCCGGTTGTTCGAGTGCGCGCAATTGCGCGATTTCCTCGGCGATCGTCTGGCGAATGTAGAGCACGCCGTCGCGCCGGGCGTCGGCAAGCGCTCTGTCGGCGCTCTCGAACAGGACGATGGCGCCGGCGACGTCGGCTTCGAGTTGCAGTTTCAGGCTCGCCAGGTTCAACAGGTATTCGGCTTCCCGTATCTTCCAGCCGAGCTCGGGCTGTACCTGCATATTGCGTTGCGAGGCGCTGACTTCGCCGAGTTGCCGTTGCAGCGAATCGGTTTCCTGGCGCAGCCGCTGTTCCATCTC
>JANQSV010000390.1 GCA_028279115.1 Pseudomonadales bacterium | reverse complement strand
GTGCCGGGTTTCAGGGCGGTCGCCCTGACATGACAAGTAGCGCGTTAGCGCGTCCTCGGTTTCCGAACGCCGGCGCGAAGCGCCGGCCTTTCGCCTTTCATTCAGCGGAGCGAGCGCAGCCCGGTTTTGACTTTCAATCTGCGGGCGCAGCCCACCCGGTTTTCGGCTGCCGCGAAGCGGCAGACGTTCCAGGCATAGGCTTACAGCTTCTAGCCTTTGGCCTCTAGGTGCTTGAGCACCTTTGATCTGCTTCGGCCCAGCCTCTGGCCGTTGTCTATTCTGATTCTGTCGAGTTCCGAAACAAGGTACAATGCCAGCGTGTGTTTCCTTGGTCTGGCTTCGTATCTGGCCTTGATTGTTCATTGTTCTTCTCAATTTTCTGTAAGGGCCTTAATGTCTGCGCGAAGTCGCAGAATCTCTTCTTCACCGCTTCGCCTCACCACGGAGATTCTGCGACTTCGCTTCGCTTCGCGCAGAATGACGGGTTGGGGAATATGGCGCTGTGGCGACTGATCAATGTAAGCTTCGAATCCAACGGCGGCAGCGCAATACGGACGCTAATCCATGACCACCGGCACTCACGCCGTACAGCCGGATGAACGGAACCGGCTTATACGAATCAACGTCAACGGAGAGTTGTTCCCGCGTGAGAAGGCCATGGTTTCGGTATTCGACAGTGGTTTCGTCTTGGGCGACGGCATCTGGGAGGGCCTGCGGCTGCACCAGGGCGTCATTCCGTTTCTCGATCGCCACCTGAAGCGTCTTTGGGAGGGGGCGAAGGCGCTTGATTTCGATCCGGGAATTTCGCCCGCCGCGCTGAAGCGGCGACTTTACGACACCGTCGACGCCAATGACATGGAATCCGACGCACACATTCGCCTGATGCTGAGCCGCGGCGTCAAGTCAACGCCTTACCAGGATCCGGCCATGACGGTGGGCGCGCCCACCGTCGTCATCATCCCGGAATACAAGACGCCGGACCCCGGGTTGTACGATCGCGGTATCCGGCTGTATACGGTATATGTGCGCCGGGGCTATGCCGACGTGCAGGATCCGCGGATCAACAGTCACTCCAAACTGAATTGCATTTTCGGCTGCATCCAGGCGGCCAAGGCGGGCTACGACGAAGCGCTGATGCTCGATCCCCACGGCCATGTGGCGACTTGCAATTCAACCCATTTCTTCATCGTGCGGGAAGGCGAGGTATGGACTTCGAGCGGCGACTACTGCCTCGACGGCATCACCCGGCGCAACATCATCAACCTCTGCAAGGCAAACGACTTGCCGGTTTTCGAGCGGAATTTCTCGGTAATGCAGGCCTACGGCGCGGAAGAATCGTTCGTCACCGGCACCTTCGCCGGCGTGACTCCGGTTGCGGAAATCGACGGCCGCATTATCGGAGACGGCAAACCGGGGCCGATCACCCGGCGCGTGCAGGAGATTTACCGAAAGTTGATCAATGACGAATGCGGCGGTGGCAGGCAATTGTGACCGTAGCGGCAATTCGCTCGCAACCAGATAGAATCTCGCCTACAGCATCGCAACGCTCATCTGAGAAAAATGGTGCGATCATGGCACTGGACGCGGTTGGCGGCTTATTGGACTATATTAACCTCGCTCTCCGCGGAATTTTTTGAGCAGTCGCTCAAGCGCAGCTCCAGTTGTGATGACTTCTTTGCTTGTGCAAAGGTCGGGATGAATTTGATCTTGAATGTAGCCTGTGGGCTTGCGCGATTTTTTGTTAACGACCCACGAAGCTTCAGGTCGCCGCTGGCCGAGCTTTTCAATCACATCCTTCATCCCAACATTCAAGTATTCAGCCAATGAATTGTAAGTACAGCGAACTCTTTCGGAATTCAGGCAATCCAGGATTTCATTAATTTCCGTACGATCAATTGTCGCACGCGACACTGGATTAGTTTTCGTCTTGCCCAGCGGGCTTCCGCACCAATCATACAGCGACGAGTCGGCTGTCAGTCGATTTATGATGCGCGCCCGCAGCAGTTCTTCTAGTTCCTTAAGCTTATCCATGCCAGGCGAAGAGTCGGTATTCGGTCGAGCAACGATGGGCATGAAGTCCCCCGTCGACCATGACAGGAACAACTGATCCGTGGCCCTGGTCATTGCCACATAAAGCAGATTTCCATCACCAGCATGGTATTCGTCTATGCCAACAACGAAGCAGACCCTTTGTTCGAGCCCTTTCATTTGCTGAACATTTAAGATCTTTACAGAGTTGCCCTCAAGCAGCATGTGCTGATTGCGCATCTCCCCTCCCCGCACATGGACATAGGGAATCGACATATTTTCCAGATTCTCAAACAATGCGCCAAATTGCGTCTCTGCCTCCTGAGCGCCGATATAACCTGGGTACACTACGGCTAAATCACAATATTCCAGATTATCATTTCTATCGATTAGGTCATGAATACTGGTCGCCACGAATTGCATCTCTCGCGTCCTGTCCGAAAAACGACCTAATTTCGGCTTAGAGCCCTCCCCTCCGACACATTCATTCGGATTCGGAATGAGTGAGAGAATATCCTCGCCCGAGCAGTCTTCCTGCGTTTCGTCGCCCCGGATGAAAGAGGATGCCAGAGCAGCAATTTGCTGAGTGTTGCGGTAGTTCCTGTCAAAAGTAAGGCTCGTGCTATCACCTATTCCCCGCCAGGGCTGCGGATTGATACCGCAGTTTTGCCAACTGAAGTATCTTTGCTTTTTCCTGATAGATTGACTCCCATCTCCAACGATCAGAAGATCGCCCTGCTTCGGGTCTTTCGCAGCGAAAAGGACCGCCTTGAACCAATCGGGCTCCCAGTCCTGGCACTCGTCAATCAGAATACTGTCGTACTGATCCGCTCCGTGCTTTCGCAAATGATCGAGCAGCTTGACGCTATACTTAGCGTCATTGAAATGCAGATTGAAGTCGAGCCGTTCTCTGGCCCAAGCGTGAAAGGTCATTACATCAATGTTGTTGTATTCCTCCAACACCCGGCAGATATACAGGCTGAGCGCACGGTTGTAGCAAAGCACCAGAATTTTACGCGCCGGATTGAGCATCGCCTGCCATCGCGCCCGCGCGATCAGTATCATGGTCTTGCCTGAACCAGCCACACCGAACAGAACTTTGTGGCCACTGCCGATCTCGTATCGGGCCACGCTTTCCTGTTTTTGACTGAGGACACGCAACTTGTCCGACTGTTCCTCTTTTGTCGAATCGCGACCGTCCACCGGAGCTTTTTCTGCCGCGCGAAGTTGCTCGACCGTTATAAGGTTGCCTGGCGCGACAGGCAGACAACTCTCGGGGTGAATGATTCCCCGAATGACATCCAGTTCTGGTTCAGAAAGCACAAGTTCGCCGCTGGACTTGGTAAGGCCACATTCAACTTGTTCGGGTCGCGCCTTCCAAGTGTCAATTTCAGATTTGTAGAATCCCTGCTGACCATTTCCGGTCAGCACCTTTGCGCGCTTTATCGACAATAGATTGGTGGAATCCTCGTGAATTGGTCGATAAAGCTCCTCCCTGGAAATATTCGCGAACGCCACGGCTCCGTCGAGTAACTTATTGATTTTCTTCGACGACAATCCAAGCGAGAGTTTGTGATAATTCAATTTTTGGCGAATTTTGCTCTTGTATTTGTTGAGTTGATCAAAAGACGCCTCGATCCACTGTTTACCATCCCGAAATTTGTAGAACAGTTCAGTGTGCATTATCTTTTTGTTGGTTCGCACACCTTTGATCTGTTCCAGCATCCAGCCCTTGACTTCGAGAACGAACAGCCCGTGATTTCGATGAAGGAGCACAAAATCGGGGCGATAGGGTTTGTCCTCGTCTTCCGCCCGATGAATCTCGGGCTCATGCCAGACTTGCCAATCGTCATTGAGAGAATCAGCCAAGAGATCATATATCCGCGCTTCCGTACTGTTACCGGTTGGCCTCGGGCTGTGAATTTGCGCCATGACACAATTCTCTGGTTCGTGTTGTCGCGGGTATCATACTTCAAGTCAGGAAGCCGTCCTTGGCCTCCTCAACGGTACACCGACACCAGCAACCTCCGTTGGATGACCCAACTGGCTTCACAATTCTTGACAAAGTTTGTCATTGCGTCATACTACCCACAAACTAGTTGAGGGCAGCCGCATGGCAACCATGAACGTCTCGCTCCCGAATCCCATGAAGCAATGGGTTGAATCCCGCATGGAAAACGGCCGTTTCAGCAACGCGAGCGACTATGTGCGGCATCTGATCCGCTGCGATCAGGAGCGCGAACACGCCCGCGCCATGTTGCAGCAGGCGATTGACGAAGGCATCGCAAGCGGCGAGCCGCGGCCTTTCGACTTCAATAAGTTCAACGCAAGGATGCGCGAACGCCGTGGCCCAGCCTGAGCCGAAACGTTATCGACTTTCCCCAGCAGCGCAGTATGACCTGGAAGAAATCTGGCTGTACAGCGCGCAAAACTGGTCGAGTCGTCAAGCGGAACGCTACTCGGCGATGTTGAGGAAAAGTTTAGATCAGTTATTGGCAATGCCGGAACTTGCTCCCGAACGCACGGTATTCACTCCTCCCGTCCGAATACACCCCAGCGGAAAACACCTGATCGTCTATCGGATTTCCGGTGAAAATCTGGATGTCTTGCGCATCCTCGGCGGACAGCAAGACTGGCTCCTGATTCTAGGAACGCTCGAATCATGAACACGGACAGGATCAATATCATCTGTCCTGACGACTGGCATCTGCACTTGCGGGACGGCGCCGCGCTGGCGACCACGGTTCCCCATACCGCGCGCTGCTTCCGCCGCGCCATCGTCATGCCCAATCTGAATCCGCCGGTGACCACGGTGGTGGCGGCGGGCGAGTATCGCGCCAGAATCATCGAGGCGATTCCCCACGGCAGTGATTTTGAGCCGCTGATGACGCTTTATCTAACGGACAATCTGCCAGTCGACGAGATTGATCGGGCAGCGACGGAACCCTGGCTTGCGGCGGTGAAATACTATCCGGCAGGTGCGACGACGAATTCCGAGTCCGGAGTGACCGCTATCGAGAAAGTCTATCCGGTGCTGGAACGCATGCAGGAACATGGCCTGCCCCTGCTGTTGCACGGCGAAGTCAATGACGCCGAAGTGGATATTTTCGACCGCGAAGCGGTATTCATCGACCGGATCCTGCTGCCTCTCTC
>JANQSV010000236.1 GCA_028279115.1 Pseudomonadales bacterium | reverse complement strand
GATGCCCCCGAAACCCGAAGCCGGATCGGTTTGAAAAGCCGCCTTGTATGCCGCCAGCGGCGTCTCCGCCACCGCCACGCCGCAGGGATTGGCGTGCTTGACGATCACGCAGGCGCAGTCGCGGAAGGACTTCACGCATTCGAGCGCGGTGTCGGCGTCCATGATGTTGTTGAACGAGAGGGTTTTGCCTTGCAATTGCCGGGCGCCGGCGACGCTGCCCGCGGGCGGTTCGCGGTCGCGATAGAAGGCGGCCGCCTGGTGCGGATTCTCGCCATAGCGCAATTCCTGCTGCTTGTGGAACTGGCTGTTGTACGTTCGCGGAAACCGGTCGGCGACGCCGTTAGTGCTGAGCCGGACGCCGAGATAATTGGCGATCATGCCGTCGTAGGCGGCGGTATGTTCGAAGGCGGCGGCCGCGAGTTCGAAGCGCGTGGCCTCGTCGAGGGAGCCTGCGCCGGTTTCGAGAGCGGCGATCAGGCGGTCGTAATCCGCCGGATTGACCACGACCGCGACAAAGCGATAATTCTTCGCCGCCGCGCGCAGCAAGGTCGGGCCGCCGATGTCGATGTTCTCGATGGCTTCCGCAAGTTCGCAACCGGGACGGCTGACGGTCTGCTCGAAAGGATAGAGATTCGCCACCACCAGGTCGATCGGCGGGATGCCATGCTCTTCCATGACCGCCAGATCGATATCGCGCCGGGCGAGGATGCCGCCATGGATCTTCGGGTGCAGGGTCTTGACGCGGCCGTCCATCATCTCCGGAAAGCCGGTGTAGGCGGAAATTTCGATCGCCGGGATTCCGGCTTCGCGCAACATCCGGTGCGTACCGCCGGTGGAGAGTATTTCGACGCCGAGCCGTTCGAGCGAGGCGGCGAATGGCGCGAGGCCGGTCTTGTCGGAAACGGTAATCAGCGCCCTGCGCACCGGGGCGGAATTTTCGGATGTCATGGGCTTGCGCGCTAGATGAGACCGTATTGCGTGAGGCGGGCGCGTAGCGTACCACGGTTGAGCCCGAGCATCACGGCGGCCTTGCTCTGGTTATTGCCGGTGCGCCGCATGACATGGGCAAGCAGGGTGGATTCGACTTCGGACATGACCAGACGATGCAGATCGGTCACGGGTTCGAGGCCCATGTTTTCGAAATAATGGTCGACCGAGTTGTGCACCTCTTCGCGCAAGTCGCTTCCCGAACGCGATTGCGCGGAGACAGCGGCTTGCAACGCCAGGGCGGCGCCGGCTTGTTTCATGTTGGGCCTGCATTTTTGTCCGCTTGGTTTTCTTGTTGGATATGCGGAAAAGAATCGATCTTGTTCCGGTTCCGATAATAGCCTCACGGGACCGCTTGCGGAAGGGGAAATACCGTTCTTCAGGGCGCCCGGAAGGAAACTTCGTAATTTACCGCCTCGGGACCCGGATTCATGAGTTCGAGTTCGATCTGTACGGGCGAATTCGGCGGCATGAGGCCCAGGGTCAGCAAGTCCGGATGCAGATACTCGGAGGGCGAAAATTCGCGCATGGCGACGGTGCGGGCCTCAAGCGAGGTGAAGCGAAGCACGACTACGGGAAACGGCTGCGGGAATGGCGCGGCGTTATGGAATCGGGCAGCGAGCAGGTAGGCGTCGGGGTAATCCGGATGGGTGCCCAGAACGGTACTGTCGTTAAGGATGCTGCCCGGGCGGGAGTAGACCGGCAGTTCGCAGCCGGCAAGCGCGCAAAATCGCGTGTAGCCGGGGCGCAACCAGTCGACCTGGCTGTAAACCGGCAGGTAGCGCCAGAGGTATTGCGCCGCCAATAACAGCAGCAGCGATACCGCCAAGGCCGAATGGCCGAAAAATGCGGTCCAGTTGAAGTAATTCCCTCTCCGTAATTGAATGGTGGATCTGAACTGCTCCAGCGCTGCGCGTCTGTCCTCGGGGAGCGCTTCGAACCGGCTTTCGATTTCGGGCAGCGCCAGAGGTTCGTCTTCTGCCGCCTCCTGTGGGGTGGCCGGCGCATGCGCCGACCGACCGATGTCCCGGTCATCTTCGGGGAGCACTTCGAATACGTTCTCGATTTCGTGCGGGCGGTCGACGAATACCGAGTCCGTTGATTCGGTCGATTTACCGGGCTCGACCAAACTGTCCAAAGCGGGGAATACGCGCAGGCAGGCGCCGCAACGCGCCTGACCCCCGGAGGAACCAAGCTGACGCTGGCTGATGTTAAAAGTGGAGCCGCAATTCGGGCAGCGGGTGACGTTCAAACTCATTCTTTGGTCAGTCCTGACTTCAGCCATGCGCCGGTGAATTCCACTACAACGTTCGAATTGCTGTCAAACACCCGATTTGCGGCGGCCCGCCAGCAATGCCCATTCATCTTCGATGATCGTGGGTTCGATAGCGAAATCCTCATTGTAGGCTTCGCGCAATTGTTCCGCCTGTTCTGCCGGAATTCCCGACAGGACGATCATGCCGTCCGGTCTGACCAGCGCGGAGAGGCGTTCCCGCAGTTCGAGCAACGGTTCGGCGAGAATATTCGCGAGCAGCAGGTCGACTTGCAAGGCCGGGAGCCGTTCCGGTGGGATTGCCATAACCCGGGTTTCGGTCAGGTCGTTGCGGCTGCGGTTTTCGCGGCATGCCGCAAGCGCGCGGGCATCGTGATCGACGGCGAATACGGGCCAGGCGCCGAGCAGGGCGGCGGCTATGGCGAGAATGCCCGACCCGCAACCGTAGTCGATGACGCTGAGCCCCTCGGGCGAGATGTCCGCAAGCCGGTTCAGGCACATGGCGGTGGTGGGATGGGTTCCGGTGCCGAAGGCCAGGCCGGGGTCGAGCATGACATTGACCGCTGTCGGATCGGGCGGCGCATGGCCGGAAGGGCAGACCCACAATCGCTCGCCGAATTGCATGGGACGAAAGTCTTCGAGCCAGACGCGCTCCCATTGCTTTTCCGCGAGCGTTTCGATCTCCGGCGCGCTATCGGGGAAAACGGACCGCAATTCCCGGCAAAGGCCGCCGAGTTCCGCCTCGAACGAAAACAGCGCGGTCAGGCGCAGACGATCCCAAAGCGGGGCGTCGCCGGGCTCAAGCTCAAAAACAGATTCTCCATTTTCGTTCGATGGGTGTCCCATATCGGCGCCCGATGGGTGTCCCATATCGGCGCCATATCGGCGCCCCTTTCGATGGGTGTCTCATATCGGCGCATATCGGCGCCGGCGCTGCTCACCGATAGTGCTCCGTGCCGCCACAGCAACGCCTCCGCGGCCTCAAGCTCATGGCCGCGCAGGCGCAACTTCAATTGCCGCCAGGGCATCAGCGCGCGAGCTTGCTTTCCAGGTAATGGATGTTGTAGCCGCCCTTGCGGATTTCCGGATCGGTGACCAGACCGCGCATCAGGGGCGCATTGCTCTTGATGCCGTCGATGAGCAATTCCTCGAGCGCGATCTGCATGCGTGTCAGGGCCTGCTCGCGGTCCTGGGCGTGCGTCACGACCTTGGCGATCAGCGAATCGTAATGCGGCGGCACGGTATAACCGCTATAGAGGTGGGAATCGACCCGCACGCCCGGCCCGCCGGGAGCGTGATACAGCGTTACTTTTCCGGGGCTCGGCAGGAAGCTGGCGGGATCCTCGGCGTTGATGCGGCATTCCACCGAATGTCCGTGGAACGTGATTTCATCCTGGCTTGCGGACAGCGGTTCGCCGCCGGCGATCCGCAATTGCTCCTTGACGATGTCGAAGCCGGTGACCATTTCGGTAACGGGATGCTCGACCTGCACGCGGGTGTTCATTTCGATGAAATAGAAACGCTCGTCCTGGTAGAGGAATTCGAGTGTGCCCGCGCCGCGATATTGCAGCCGCCGGCACGCGTTGATGCAAGCCTCGGCGACTTCCCGCCGCACCGCGTCCGGAATCCCCGGCGCGGGCGCCTCCTCGATCACTTTCTGGTGGCGGCGCTGCAAGGAACAGTCGCGGTCGCCGAGATAGAGGGCGTTGCCCTTGCCGTCGCCGATCACCTGGACTTCCACGTGGCGGGGGTTCTCAAGGAATTTTTCCAGGTAGACGGCGTCGGAACCGAAGAAGGATTTCGCTTCGGTACGCGTGACGTAGATCGATTGCAGCAGATTGTTTTCGTGATTGACCACGCGCATGCCGCGGCCGCCGCCGCCGGCCGCCGCCTTGATCAGCACCGGATAACCGATCTCCCGCGCCAGTTGGAGGCTGCGCTGCTGATCGTCGTCGAGCGGTCCGTTGGACCCCGGCACCGTTGGAATGCCGGCTTCGCGCATGGCCTGGATGGCGGACACCTTGTCTCCCATCAGGCGAATCGTCTCGGCGTTGGGGCCGATGAAAACGAAGCCGCTGTTTTCGACCTGTTCGGCAAAGTCGGCGTTTTCCGAGAGGAATCCGTAGCCGGGATGCACCGCGTCGGCTTCGCTGACTTCCATGGCGCTGATGATGGCCGGGATATTGAGATAGCTCTCAGTGGGGCTCGGCGGGCCGATGCAGACGCATTCGTCCGACAGGCGCACGTGCATGAGGTCGGTGTCGGCGCTGGAATGCACCGCCACCGTGCGGATTCCCAGTTCCTTGCAGGCGCGCAGAACGCGCAAGGCGATTTCGCCGCGATTGGCGATCAGGACTTTTTTCAGCACGGCGGCGTTCCCAGACTAAAGAATTCCTAAACGATCCGGACCAGCGGCTGGCCGAACTCCACCGGCTTGCCGTCTTCGACGAGGATGGCTTCCACCACGCCGCTGAACTCCGATTCGATCTGGTTCATCATCTTCATCGCTTCGACGATGCCGATCACGTCGCCTTCCTTGACCTGTTTCCCGACTTCGACGTAAGGCGGCGAAGACGGAGCGGGCGCCCGGTAGAAAGTGCCCACCATGGGCGAGGTCACCAGATTGCCGGTCTCAATGGCAGGTGGTTCTTCCGGCTCGGGTTCAGTTTTCGCGGCGGGGGCCGGAGCGGGCGCCGCGGCAACCGGCGCCGGCGCAGCCGCGGCTGCCAGGGTGACGCTTGAGGCGCGGCTGATGCGAACCGCTTCCTCGCCTTCCTTGATCTCGATTTCCGCGATGTCGGAAGTTTCGAGCAGTTCGATCAGTTTCTTGACCTTGCGAATATCCATCGACGTTCCCCCGGTTTGCGGTCAATTCGCCAATTTGCGGCAGGCCGCCTGCAACGCCAGTTCGTAACCCTGGGCGCCGAGACCGAAGACGCAGCCGGCGGCGATGTCGGAAAAATACGATTTGTGGCGATAAGGCTCGCGGCTGAAAAGGTTCGACAGGTGCACCTCGATGAAAGGCGCCCCGGCGGCGAGAATGGCGTCGCGGATGGCGATGCTGGTATGCGTGAAACCACCGAAATTGACCAGCATGAAAGCGGTGCCGTCGACCCGGGCCAGCTGAATCCGGTCGATCAGCGCGGCTTCGGAATTGCTTTGCAAGGCGTCGAACTCGTGTCCGGCGGCCGCGCATTGTTCGCGCAGGCGGCTGTTGATGTCATCGAGCGTGTCGCTGCCGTAGATATGCGGCTCCCGATGTCCCAGCAGATTCAGATTGGGCCCGTGCAAGGCCAGGATTTTCGCCATACCGCTCACCGGAACTGTCAACTTCGACGCCGATCCGCGCCAATTACAAAGATTTCGGCGCATTTTCGCAGAATTTGAGCGAAAATCAAACGACAACGAGATTCTGCGACTTTGCGCAGAATGACAACAGATCGAACGTCATTCTGCGCGGAGCGGAGCGCCCCACTTCGTCATTCTGCGCGGAGCGGAGCGGAGTCGCAGAATCTCTTCAATGTATTCAATTAACGAGGGGTGCGCAATATGAATTCCGCCTGTTGGGGCGGGTAGCAAAAGCCCCAGTCGGCGCAGCCCTGGAATTCGATCAGCAGCAGGGCGCCGGCCGGAATGTCCCGGCCGATATCGAGTTCGGCCGCCACATGTTCGTAATACGCAACGATGTCGCCGAAAAATTGATCGGTCTTCTCCAGCCCCGGCGGCAACCGGAAATCAATCTGCGCCTCTTCACCGCCGGTTCGCAGACGGAAGCCGAATGCGTGGCGATAGAGATAGTGTTCGGGCGCCGGATTGAAGACGACCTGGAATCGCCCGGGTTCCGCTTCGCTGACATACCAGGGAAAGGCTTCCGCGATCGGCAGCACACGCTGATTGTTCTCTCCCAGGGTATTGCCCCCACCGGTGTCCGAAGCAATCGGCAATTGGGCCGGCGCCGCCGGGCCCGTCAGGACGAAAATCGCCAGGCCGGCGAGGAAAGCGGCGCAAGTCCCGGGCATTTCACGCCGCGTAGCGATCGAACACCAGGCAGGCATTGGTGCCTCCGAAACCGAAGCTGTTGGAGAGAACTCGATTCAACCTGGCATCGTCGCGGCGTTCGCGCAAGATCGGCAATCCTTCGGCCTGCTCGTCGAGCGCGTCTATATTGATCGACTCGGCGATGAAATCGTTCTCCATCATCAGCAGGCTGAAGATCGCCTCGTGTACGCCGGCCGCACCCAATGCATGGCCGCTGAGGGACTTGGTGGAATTGATCGCCGGAATCTCCTCGCCGAACACCTCGCGAATGGCGTTCAGTTCGGAAACGTCTCCGACCGGCGTACTCGTGCCATGGGTGTTGATGTAGTCGACCCCGCCGTGCAGGCCTCGCAGGGCCATGCGCATGGCGCGCGCACCGCCTTCGCCCGAAGGCGCCACCATGTCGTAGCCGTCCGAGGTTGCGGCGTAACCGGTCAGTTCCGCGTAGATGCGGGCGCCGCGCGCTCTGGCGTGTTCGAGTTCCTCGATCACCAGGGCGCCGCCGCCGCCGCCGATGACAAAGCCGTCGCGGTCCCGGTCGAACGCGCGCGAGGCTTTCCCGGGGGAATCGTTGTAGTTCGTGGACAAGGCGCCCATGGCGTCGAACATATGGGCGAGAGTCCAATGTTCTTCTTCGCTGCCGCCGGCGAAGACCAGATCCTGCTTGTTCATCTGGATCAACTCGGCGGCATGGCCGATGCAATGAGCGCTGGTCGCGCAGGCGGATGAGATCGTGTAATTGACGCCCTTGATGCGGAAGGCGGTTGCGAGGCAGGCGGACACCGAACTGCTCATGGTGCGGGGCACGCGATAGGGGCCGACGCGGCGGATGCCGCGCTCGCGCATGACATCGAAGGAATCGAGTTGATCCTTGGGCGAGCCGCCGCCCGAGCCCATCACGATGCCGACCCGCTCGCTGGAAATTTCGTCGTTTTCGAGGCCGGCGTCGGCTATGGCCTGTTCCATGGAGATATGGCCGTAGGCCGCGCCTTCGCCCAGGAAACGCAGGAACTTGCGGTCGATCTGTCCCTTCAGATCGATGTCGATGCTCCCGCTGACTTGGGAGCGCATGCCCATTTCCGCGTATTCGGGATTGAATCTGATGCCGCTGCGGCCTTCCCGCAGGGATTGCAGCACTGAATCCTTGTCGTTGCCCAGGCAGGAAACGACTCCGATTCCGGTCACTACGACGCGTCGCATATGTTCCTCGTGAATTGGTCGCTACTGGAATGATTGTTCAGGCGTGACCAGACCTACCTTGAGACTGCTGGATGTGTAAATGGTTTCGCCGTCCGCCGAAACCGTGCCGTCGGCGATGCCCATGACCAGGTTGCGCCTGATGATTCGGCTGATCGACAGGTCGTATTGCACTTTGCTGACGGTCGGCAATATTTCACCGGTGAATTTTACCTCGCCGGCGCCGAGGGCACGACCTTTGCCGGGATACCCGCGCCAGCCGAGATAGAAGCCGACGAGTTGCCACAAGGCGTCAAGACCGAGACAGCCGGGCATGACCGGGTCTTCGGTAAAGTGGCAGGAAAAGAACCAGAGATCGGGGCGAATGTCGAGTTCGGCGCGAATCTGGCCGCGGCCGTATTTCCCGCCGTTCTCGTTGATTTCGGTAATGCGGTCGAACATGAGCATATTGCCGACCGGCAGCCTGGCATTGCCCGGGCCGAACAGTCTGCCGAAGCCGCATTCGAGCAATTCCTCGTATTCGTAGGAATTTTTCGGGACGAAAGTACTGTCCGCCCGGGAAGTCGCAGTCATGGCGCAGTCGCTTGATTTCGAGATTGCGAGTTTATCGTGACCGGCTAAAATAATCGACCGGGATGAGGCTTCGATCCGTCGCCGCCGGCTGGCGCGGAGTTTAGCGGACGCTGTAAATACAGCCCAGCCGCCAAGCATAGCTTGGCGTCGTTCCGGCTGCGCATGAAGCTGCGCTTCATAAACGCTTGCCTCCACCCCTGTACGCTTCGGCCCCGACATCCATGTCGGGGACGCCCG
>JANQSV010000365.1 GCA_028279115.1 Pseudomonadales bacterium | reverse complement strand
ATCGTGTATTGATCCACGGAGTGCATTTCCGGACCCTTGCCGACATGGATCAACTCCGCGTCCGGACGTATGCGCGCGAGTATTTCCTTGCTTACCAGGCGGTCGTACAGCACGACATCCGCGCGGTACAGCAGCCGCAGCGCGCGCAAGGTGAGCAGGTCCGGATCGCCGGGTCCCGCTCCGACCAGCCAGACTTCCCCGGTTTGCTGCCCGCCGCCGGCCAGAATCCCCTCAAGCACCGTCTTCGCCTCTTCTTCCCGTCCGGCATAGACGAGTTCGGGCACTTCGCTGTCGAGAACGTTCTCCCAGAAAGCCGTGCGCCCGGCGAAATCCGCGATCCGGTTTTTCACTTCCTCGCGCATCGAGCCCAGCAGGTGGGCGAGACGGTCGATGCGCGCCGGCATCATCACTTCGTTCATTTCCTTCAGGCTGCGGGTCAATACGGGAGACGTGCCCGAACTCGAGATGGCGACGACGACGGGTGAGCGATCGACGATCGCCGGCATATAAAACGTGCAAAGCGCGGGCTGATCGACGACGTTGACCGGAATCCCCCGCTCCCTGGCCCATCGGCTCACGTTCTCGTTGACATCGGGATCGTCGGTCGCGGCAATGGCGAGCTGGGCGCCTTCGAAGTCTTCTGCCCGGATTTCGCGCCGGTCGAGCCGGCCGCCATGCTCTTGCAGCAATTCCAGCATCCGGTCACCTGCTTCCGGCGCGACGATATGCAATTCCGCCCGGGCCCTGACCAGCAGCCGCGCCTTGCGGAAGGCGACTTCTCCTCCACCGGCTACCAGGCATCGAACGCCGCGGACGTTCAGAAATACCGGCAGCGCTTCCATCATTCAAGCCTCTCGACGCCGTCCATGTATGGCCGCAACGCGCGTGGGACACCCACTCTTCCTTCCGCGTCCTGGCAGTTCTCGAGTATGGCCACCAGGGTGCGCCCGATGGCGAGGCCGGAGCCGTTGAGGGTATGCACGAATTCGGGTTTTCCGCTCGCCGGATTGCGCCATCTCGCCTGCATGCGGCGCGCCTGGAACTCGTCGAAATTGCTGCAGGAAGAGATTTCGCGATAGCACTGCTGCGATGGCAGCCAAACTTCGAGGTCGTAAGTGAAATTGGCGCTGAATCCGAGATCGCCGCCGCAAAGCGCGACCTTGCGATAAGGCAGTTCCAGCAATTGCAGCACGCGTTCGGCGTGCCCGGTCAGCTCTTCCAGCGCCGCGGCCGACTCTTCGGGCCGGGTGATCTGCACGAGTTCGACCTTCTCGAACTGGTGCTGTCGAATCATGCCCCGGGTATCGACGCCATAACCGCCGGCTTCCTGGCGAAAGCAGGGCGTATGGCAGACCCAGCGCGCCGGCAATTCGCCGGCGTCGAGAATCCGGTCCCGCACCATGTTCGTCACCGGCACTTCGGCGGTGGGAATCAGGTAGAAGTCCTGTTTGCCCTGCAGCTTGAACTGATCTTCCGCGAACTTGGGAAGTTGCCCCGTGCCGACCAGGGAATCCGCATTGACGATGAAGGGAACGTTGATCTCGGTATAGCCGTGTTCGCGGACATGCAGATCGAGCATGAATTGCCCGAGCGCCCGATGCAGGCGCGCCACGGGGCCCTGCATGACGACGAAACGCGCCCCGGTCATGCGGCTCGCGGCGGCGAAATCGAGCGCTTCGCCCGTGCCGGCAGCCAGGCCGGCGCCGATCTCGACGTGATCCTTCACCGGAAAATCGAATTGCGGTGGGTGTCCCCATTCGGATTCGAGGCGATTGGCGGCTTCGCCGTCGCCTTCCGGAACCTCGTCCGCCGGCACATTGGGTACGCCCAGGAGGTAATCGCGAAACTCGTCCCGCAGGACCTGCAGTTGCCGCTGGGACTCTTCCAGCCGCGACTTGAGGTCCGACATCGTACGGAGAATTTCCGATACGTCCCCGCCCTCCTGCTTCGCCTTGCCGATTTCTTTCGAGCGGCTGTTACGCTCGTTCTGCAAGGCTTCGGCGGCGAGCTGGATCTCCTTGCGGCGCGCGTCGAGGTCGCCGAGATACGCCACGTCGAGCGTGAACTTCTTCTTTGCCAGCTTGCCGGCGAGCGTCTCGGCTTCGGAACGGATCCTTCTGGGGTCGAGCATGTAATGGTCTCTCCTGGCGCGTTTCAGTCGGCCGTGCGGCTGTCGACGATTTCTATTCCCGGCGGCGGCGCGAAAACGAACACGCTGTCTTCCATCGGGGCGTTGCGTTCGAGATTGTAAAACCGCCATACCGTCTGCTGGCCGTTGCGATTGTCGAGCCGAATGATATCGAGTTCCTTCCCGACGAACTCGATCGCTATCAGCGCATAGGGGCTGTCGGGCGCCAGCGGCAGCAATTCGAAACGATGCAATTCAGGGGTAGTCACGAGCGTTACGCGATACTCCTCCGCGAGACCGCCGGTTTCGCCGTTGAGCAATTGCGCCGCCAATTCGGCCCGGTTCCTGTCCCAGTTCTCGATCACCACCTGTTCCAGGTCGGGCTGGTAGTTCCACAAGGTGTCGCCGTCGGTGACGATCAATTCGGGAAAGGGGTCGAGCGTTTCCCAATAGAATCCGCCGGGCTTCCGCAGCCGCATCAAAATCGCGCTTTCCTCGAGCAGGCCGCCGCCGGATTCGAGAATCAACTGGCTCACGTCGGCGGACAACGTCGAAATGCCGCCAAGCAGCGCATCGAGTTCGGCAACCGGGTCCTGCTGCGCGGCCGCCGGCGCGCCAGGCGCGAAAGCCGCGAGCAAGGCACAAGCGGCAAGCGCGGCGAGCCGGGAGGAAATCGGAGTCATGTCAGGCCGTTCAGTCGCGGGGAGCGGGTTGGGCGAGCACGTCCCTGCCGCCATTGCTGTTCATGGCGGATACTACTCCCTGCTGTTCCATGGTTTCAATCATGCGCGCGGCGCGATTGTAGCCTATGCGCAACTTGCGCTGCACCGCGGAAATCGACGCTTTCCTGGACTCGGTGACGAAATGCACCGCCTCATCGTAGAGTTCGTCGACCTCTCCGCCCTCGTCCAGGCCGCCGTCGGGGAGGAAATCCCGGTCGTTGCGGTCGACGGTCACCGCGTCGACGTATTCGGGGACGCCGCGCGACGTCCACTCCGCCACCACGCGATGCACTTCATCGTCGCTGACGAAAGCGCCATGCACCCGGGTCGCCACACCGCCTCCCGGCGGCAGGAAAAGCATGTCGCCGTAACCGAGTAATTGTTCCGCACCGCCTTCGCCGAGAATCGTTCGCGAATCGACCTTGGTGCGCACATTGAACGACAGGCGCGAGGGAATATTGGCCTTGATCAGGCCGGTGAGCACATCGACCGACGGCCGCTGGGTCGCCAGAATCAGGTGAATGCCGGCGGCGCGGGCCTTTTGCGCGATGCGGGCAATGAGTTCCTCCACCTTCTTGCCGACCGTCATCATCATGTCGGCCAGTTCGTCGACCACAACCACCACGTTGGGCAAGAGCTCGAGTTCGGGCGCCTGCTGATCGCTTTCGAGTCCCAGGCCGGTGTCCGGTTTCCAGTGAGGGTCCAGCAAAGGCTTGCCGGCCTTGAGCGCCTCGTTGACCTTCCTGTTGTACCCGGCGAGATTTCTCACGCCAAGCGCCGACAACAGCGCGTAGCGGCGGTCCATTTCGGCGACGCACCAGCGCAGGCCGTTGGCGGCGTCCTTCACATCGGTAATGACCGGGGTGAGCAGGTGCGGGATCCCCTCGTAAACCGACAGTTCGAGCATCTTCGGGTCGATCAGGATCAGCCGAACCTGCTCAGGCGTCGACTTGAAAAGCAGGCTCAGGATCATTGCGTTGATGCCCACCGACTTGCCCGAACCGGTGGTTCCCGCCACCAGCAGATGCGGCATCCGGCCGAGATCGACGATGACCGGCTTGCCGAGAATGTCGTGGCCGAGAGCCAGGCTCAGATTGGAATCGGCGCGGCTGAATTCCTTGCTTTCCAGCACCTGACTGAGCAGGATCATCTCGCGGTCGTCGTTGGGAATCTCGATGCCGATCACGTCGCGGCCGGGAATGTGCTCGACCACACGCACCGATTTCACCGCAAGCGAGCGCGCGAGATCCTTGACCAATCCCGTGATCCGGTTGCCTTTCACGCCCGCCGCGGGCTGCACTTCGAAACGGGTGATGACTGGCCCCGGCTTGATCGCCGTGACTTCCACCTCGATGCCGAAGTCGGCCAGTTTTTCCGCGAGCAGCCGCGACATCTCTTCCAGCGACTCGCCCGATTGCCCGCCGGACTGCTCCGGCGAACCGGTATCAAGCAATGAAGTCGAAGGCAGGCGGCCCCGGAACGATTCCGCCGCAGCCCTGGACCCGGCGTCGCCGTTGTCCTGATGGCGTCCGGGCGCGGTTGCGCCGGTGGCCGGCGGCATCGTCGGCGTAATGCGCTTCTTCTCCTTCCCCGGCAGCGGAAGGGAC
>JANQSV010000340.1 GCA_028279115.1 Pseudomonadales bacterium | reverse complement strand
TCGGCGATCCAGACGTTGCCTTCGCTGTCCACGTCGATGCCATGGGGCCAGATGATCTGGCCACCGCCGAAGGCTTGCACAACGCGGCCGTCGGGATCGAGCTTGACGATGGGGTCGACGTCGGAGGTCGCGCAGGAATTGGTGCCGCAGCGGTCGCCCGCCCAGACGTGGACGCCGTCGATGTCGATGTTGACGGCGCTCACCGAACCCCAGTTCCTGCCGTCGGGCAAGGTGCCGAAATTACGTTGGGTCTCATAGGGATTGGGCAGGTTGTTGACCGGTTGCTGGCCGGCATGCGCCGCCGGATACACGGCGCCGGGCCGGGGTGGCTGGGCAGAGGCGGTCGCATAGACGAGCGATGCGAGCATGGCTGCCGCTCCGGCCTTGAACGCGAATCCGGCTGCGGCGCCAGTCGAATAGGTCTTTTTCATCGTTCACCTCGAAGAATCTGGGGTTGGTTCACATTGGATTGTCTTGAGCGCCACAAAAATGGACCGTGGCTTGCATATTGTCAAGAACAACCACGGTGGCTCCGATCCGTCGCCATCTGGGGGGCGGAGTGCAGCGGACGCCGTAAATACATCCATGTAGGCTTCGGGCTCGACATCCCTGTCTCGCACGCCCGCTGCACTCCGCCCCCCAAACGGCGACTCAGATTGTGCAGGGCGCGGGGAGTGGGCGCTTTACGTGAGACTGGGCCGCAGTTAAGCTGCCCGCTGATTTGAGTGGAGCAAGGGTAGATGGATCGGCTGCTGGAATGCTTGATTTTTGCGGTGGTGCTGGCGATGGCCGCAGTGTTGCTGCTCATCGGTTTGACCGAGGCGCCGCCGAACGCTGCCGGGGTGGCTCACGATACGTTCGCTGCAATGCGGGCAGGCGGCGACGGCGCTGCACGGCTTGAGTCTATCGGCGGTTATTCTTTTGCATTCCAGAGTCTGGCGCTGCTGTTCGTGATCCTGCTTTGCGCGCTTAGCGTCAAACCCGCCAGGCGCACTCCGGCCTTCCTTGGCTGGATGACTTTCGCGTACGCGGTAAATCTGCTCGTCTGGCGGCAAATGTATTTCGGTCACCAGGCATTTCTGGAAACCGGCGAGACCGGCTGGTTCCTGGGCTTCCCCACGGCCACTGCCTGGCAGGTCTACGGCGTCTGGTTCGCCGGCATCGTAATGATCGCGGTGTACAGCGCGGGTTTCCGCCGTTACATCCTCAGCGAGGACGACGAGCGGCGCTTTGAGGAATTGCTGCGGGAATCCGAGGATCTCCGGGACTGACGGCATGGAAGCGTTCCGGCAGGAGATCATCCTCGGCACGATCGCGCTATACATGGCGCTATGTGTCTTGATCGGCCTCTGGAGCATGGGCCGCACGCGCAATCCGGGAGACTTCTTCATCGCTGGCCGCAGCCTCGGCCCCATCGTCGTCTCGCTGGCGGTGTTCGCCAGCACCCTGAGCGGGTTCGGATTCGTCGGCGGACCTGGACTGGTCTATTCGGTCGGCGTCAGTTCGTTCTGGATGGTGGTGATCTCGGCCACCGCCTTCGGCCTGGGCTTTTTTCTCGTCGCCAAGCGCATCCGCATGGTCGCCGAGTTACGCGGCTGCATGTCGATTCCCGATGTGATCGCGGCGCGTTACGGCAGCGAACTCGCGCGCCTGCTCGTGGCGATCACCATCGTTCTCGGCGTGCTCGGCTATCTCGCGACGCAGATTCTGGCGATGTCCGTGGTCATGCAGGCAATCCTCGCCGACACCGAGATATTCGCCGATACCAGTCTGTTCAGTTGCGTCGTGCTTTCCTCTACCGTGCTCGTTTTCTATTGCGTCACCGGCGGCGTCATCGCCTCGGTCTATACCGATGTCCTGCAGGGACTCGTGATGATGGTCGCCGGCTTCCTGATCCTGATCACGGCCATGCAGGCGTTCGATGGCGGCTTGCGCGAGGCGAGCGAGATCGTACTAGCAGATGACAGCGAATCGATGATGCCTTTCGGCGCCGCCGGCATCATCACCTCATTGGGCTGGTTCTTCGTGTTCGGCATCGGCCTCGCCGGCCAGCCGCATATCGTCACCAAGATGATGATGAACAAGAACCTGGCCGACAACCGCAGCATCCTGCCGCTGTCCCTGCTCGGCTACATCGTTTCCGCGCTGCTGTGGATCTCGATCGGCCTGGTCATGCGCGCGGTCGTGGTCGGCGGGGAGGCGGAACCGCTGGCGCAACCGGACGACGCCGCGTCGACTTTTCTGGCGATGTTCGCCAGAAA
>JANQSV010000333.1 GCA_028279115.1 Pseudomonadales bacterium | reverse complement strand
GCCTGGGCCATGGCCGAAGGCGACACCGCCAGCACCGAGCCGGAGCTGTGGACGATCCACGACGGCAAGTTGTATCTGAATTACAGCCGCCGCATCAATGCCCGCTGGAAGGAGAACATGCTCGAATACATCGAGCAGGCCGACCGGCAATGGGCCGAACTCGAGCCCACGCTCGACGAGGACTGAGCTGGAATCGTTCCAGGCGGAGCGCCTCGCCCGCTCAAGGTCGGCGATCCGTCAATCCCGATCCAGGCTGAAGACGTAAAGCGCATTCGTTGGCCGGATAGCGCGCGTCCGGCGCTACCATTCGCGGCAATGCGGGCATGGCGTAGTCGGCCTCGCCGGCAGCGGCCTGGTCCGCGAAAACGACCGAGCTTCCCCCACTGCCGCCGGCCGGTCGCAGGCGACAAGCGCCGCCAGCAACGCCAGCGCGCCGAAAATACGTGTCGTATTCATTTGCGCGCCCCGCGGTCAGACGTGTGCACGAGCGATGGGAAAGGAGGTTGGGGATGGCAAGTCACCTCGATGCTGTCTGTGGCCAAGGGTGTTACATTGCGAGCAAGGGATGATTCGCCAGGAGAATACTCCAACAACGGAAAATCGTCGGAAACGGAGAAATTGGAAGCAAGATACGCTTGTTACTCCATGCCGTTCAGTTCTCGAAGCTGATCGACGAACTGAACCCAAAATGGCCCTCGATCAATTGTGAACCACTGCCATATCATGTCCTCCTTAAGCGCATTGGTTCTTCTATAGCCATTGCTGCTATCTCGAATTACGGTGATCCATCCTAGATCCGTGGTAGAAAAAGAGGATTGAGGATTTGGCTTGTTTTCGGTAAGAATCAGATCGTAATCACCATACCTGACTATGCCGAGAATCCGGGTGTCGTGATAAAACGTCCCGTAAGTCAGAGAGTATGAGTTCAAGATATCGGGATCGACAGAATACTCTTCCTGAGCCTCTCGATAACTGGCATCATCTAAAAATGGTTCCAGATCAATTATATCGGTAATGTCTTTATAAGTATTGATCATGGATTTAAGGAAGGTTTCTGCTTTGGATAGTTCATCTTCTTTCTGCATCAACCATTCTCCTGACTCTAGCAACATATTGAAACTTATTTTGGAAGAAATTTGTTCATCTGCGATGGTAAGAGAGTACTCGGTATCGGGAAGAAAAGTCGCTGAGACTTCCAGAATATCCGGGTTAGGTGAAATTTCCGCAGTCTCGAAGGAGTAGGTTTGGGCAAAAATATCTGGTGGCAAAAAAAGTGCAATTGCCAATATAAAAAATATGTTGTGTGTTTGCATGATTGATGATTCTCCGAGAAAGTGAGCTCAAAACTGACTAGAATAGTAGAAGAGAAATGAGGTCATCAAAATCCGAATATTGCCTGACACCATGTAGTACCATGCCATTTTCAAGGATGCTTTCTTCATTTAATTTGCCGATTAGAAAGGTAGGAGTTCCGCTCACACCAAGCTGCTCTGCTTGCGACATAATTGACATTACATGATCTTGATTGGCAGGATTAATTATACAGGCCGAAAAATGATTTTCAGATAGGTTCAATGAGTGAGCAATCTCGCCAAAAACGCCATCAAGCAGTGATGAATTCAGGGAAAACAGTGCATCATGGTATTCCCAGAATCTATCCTGTTCACCAGCACATCTAGCCGCGACAGCGGATGGCAGCGCTTGAACGTGGGTAGCCAGCGGAAAATCGACAATGTAATAGCGGACAACCCCAGTTTCGACCAATCCTTCCTTGAGTTGTTGGTAAGTTGTCTCAAAATGTTGTCGGCAGAAAGGGCACTCGTAGTCAGTGAACTCTACAATAGCTATTTCGGCATCTAAGTTGCCGAGGTACGGACTGCTGGATAAATCAAATCTCGCCGCAGGAGTTTCAATATCTTCCCTACGTAGAGGTAAAACATCATCAGGCAAGGCAACACTGGCATGCAAAAGGTTGATTTTCTGGTCAAAATTTCTGATTTGATCTTGCATCAACATGATCTCTTCTGTTACAAGATCAAGTTTATCGATAATAATCTCACTGCTGGAATCACGAGTACTATCGGCAGCGCATCCAGTAAGTAACAAAGCAAATGAATAGCGGAAATAATGTTGCATTATCAAATTTCTCCGAAATATTGTTGCAAAATGTACATTATTGTACGCCAATGAGTTGTTCTAAGTACTTGTCGAGTTGATCTCTCAAAGGTCCGAAATTGAGATTTATCCAAACTGATTCGTACTTGGTTGAAGTGCTTAATCTGTAATTCCCTTCAATCCGAACTAGATTCATTAGCCCGGAAGATGTAGCTCTTTTTGGTTGATCTGAATACCTGATCTGTGGCAGAACTAAATCAAAGTTACCGTATTTTATTATGCCCAATATACGCACATCAACGATTTCTTGAAAGAGTTTTTGCTCTCTTGTGAAAAAGTCATGATCTTTGTAATTTTCGAGCTTGGTTTGGAAATATCCATCATCCAAAAAATCTATAAGATCATTGATGGAGGTGCGATTTTGATGCGCGATCACCATTTTTTTTACGAATTTTTCTTTCTCATTAAGAGTATTTTCATCTGCTTCAAATATCCAGCGATCTGAACCAAGTTCAAATTTAACTTTCCATTCCCAATTATAGGAGCTTTGGAACCCAATATTGGATTGACTAACACCAGGTCGTGCCGTAATGTTCAATTCATAAATCCCAGGGTATAATTCTTCATCCGAAAGCTCAAAATCAAAATCTTGAGCCAAAGTTTCAGTGAAACAAAAAAGCACAAAGAAGAATGAGTATAATTTCTTGAGCATTAGAGATTACTCCATCTTAAGTACAAGCGTATCTATCAACTACTGTGAAGTTGTGATTTAAACTAAAATCGTTGTATAGAAAGGTTACAGTCGCACCTACTGTCAAAGCATTAAGGCATGCAGAAACAGTATCATTAGATAACGATGTGCCAGATATGCTCACACTTATGCCGGCACTGCCTTGCCCAGTTACACCGGCAATTTCTCTATTGATGGTCGTGTACACGCTAACCGAAGCAGAAAGTGTTCCATTCGCAGATCCAGTGAGCGATGCTGCCTGAGCGTTGGTATTACAAAGACGTGATGATCCGCTGGCACTAGCACTACCTGAAACACCTAGTCCTATAGCAAACTCCACAGTAGCCAGACCGACTGCTGCCGGGGGATACAATTTGAGAGAACAATTTAAACCGGAAACACCCAAATTTATTGCTCCAGACGCAATCCACCCTTCTTCCGTCTTACCCGTATCTTCGCAGCATTGCTTGACATTTTTCAAGATCAAGCCTGTTCCACTGGTAGATATAGAGCCTGACGTGCAGCCACTGAATTTACTCCGAGCAGTCTTGCCCAATCCATCCCTAACAAGCGAAGCAACATTATAAGAGTAATTAGTTGAGCCGGTTTCTACCACGTCCGTCGATTCACACTTCGGAGGTTCCGGAAAATTGAATGAAATAGAACATCTACTTGAAGAGAAAACCTCCCATTCCCCCAACTCCCGTGTTTTTATCCTCGATGTTCCCGTTAATGTATAATTCCCGTACGGCAGTGAATGCCACACCGCTCCCGCTGCGAGAGCATTCCTAGCTACGTACTCTACAGTTTCAGTTTTTGGGCCCACCAAAGCGGTTTCCCATTCAAGAATATTAGAGACGGTGGATTCATACCATGTCAATCCCACCGAATGGTGAGCGGTGCGAGTGGATTCAAAAGATTGACAAGTACTCGTCAGTCCGAAAGCGGATGAACTTGCGAGCATGAAGAATAGAAATGTGGTAGTAATTTTGGCTTGTAACTTGATCACGATGGCACTCCCTTCAATATATTGATTCCCGATCAGAAATTTTTATCAATCGATGAGCCTGGAAGAATATTAGTATTCCGAATTAACTCTTCCGAAAGCAACAACGGTCCTATTCTATTAACAGAGTTGTTATGCATTCTCATCGTTCGTTCACATCCGGATTTCAATGTTTGAATCGCGTACGCGGGAGCGGATTGCGCCAAAGTTCTCACGTCAATATTGGTGTGAACCATTTCCATGCGTTCATTCATTGTTTCTATCCGGTGTTGCATAGTTTCCCTTCCCTGCGGTGACAGCGAGGCTAGAACCGACTCGTAATGGCTGTTGAACAGATCATCGGTTGCCTTCTTTGCTTGTTCATAATGATCGGAGATTTCAATTGCCGCCGCCAAGTTTGATCGAGTTTCTGTTTTCACGAATTCGCAGAAATTTTGCATGTGCTGATTTGTTACGGCTAGAAATCGTTGATCGGAATGGGAAGGCAAGTTGACGATAATATCCCAGTCGCTTTCGGTGAAACCATGGGCATCTCCGGGACTTATCAGAATTTCGGTGAATAGTGCCTTGTAGAGTTCGTGGGCGGGGATCCCGTCACTTCCGGTTGAAGTGCTATATGTGGAAACGACACTTTCGTTGATCGCCTGACGAATCAGGGCTTGTTCGGCAATGCTCGAGTCCTGTGCCAAAACGGATTGAACACAAAGCAGGCTTGCAACGAAAGTCACGAGTGTACGTCTGACTGTCGGGATGCGATGTTGGGGTTTCATTGTCTATCCACCTCTCCTTATCCGCATGCTGAATGGCGGAGTGACGCTAAGCTGCCCCCTCCCCTCCCTCCTGTCAATAGCATTTTTGACTGATTGGAATTGAAGTGGTGAGGTGGGAGGTTGCGCGCGTTTACAATGCCGCGGCTTTGGCTGGCTCGCTCAGCAGCGCCCGGCCTGTCATTTCCGGAGGGATCGGCAGTTCGAGCAGGCTCAGCATGGTGGGGGCTATGTCGCAGAGGCGACCTTCGCTGGCGAACTGGAGTTCGCTGGAGCCGACGTAGACCAGGGGCACCGGGCCGGTGGTGTGGGATGTCAGCGGCTGGCCGGTTTCCGGGTCGCGCATTTGCTCGACATTGCCGTGATCGGCGGTGATCAGCAGGTCCGCCCCGGTTTCGCGCGCCGCCTCGACGATCTTGCCGAGACATTGATCGATGGCTTCGACGGCCTTGATCGAGGCTTCGAAACTGCCGGTGTGGCCGACCATGTCGCCGTTGGCGTAGTTGCAGACGATCGCGTCGAAATCGCCCGAGCGGATCGCCCGCACCAGCCCTTCGGTCAACTCGAAGGCCGACATTTCCGGCTTGAGGTCGTAGGTCTTGACCCTGGGCGAGGGGATCAGTTCGCGTTTTTCGTTGGCGAAAGGCTCTTCCCGGCCGCCGTTGAAGAAGAAGGTGACGTGGGCGTACTTTTCGGTTTCGGCGATGCGCAGTTGCGAGCCGCCCCGATCCGCGAGCCAGGCGCCGAAGATGTTTTTCAGTTCTTCCGGTGGATAGGCGCAATTCGCGGGAATGTCCGCCGCGTATTCGGTCAGCATGACAAAGTCGGCGAGGTTCGGCCGGCGCTTGCGCGTGAAGCCGCCGAAGTCGTCCTCGACGAAGGCGCGAGTGAGCTGGCGCGCGCGGTCGGCGCGGAAATTCATGAACACGACGGCATCGCCGTCGGCGACGAGCGCATCCGCTTCGCCGATCAGGCTGGCCTGGACGAATTCGTCGTCTTCGCCGCGCTCGTAGGCCGCGAGCAGGGCCGATGCCGCATCGTCGAAGCGGTACGGCGCCCCGCCTTCGGTCAACATCGCGTAGGCGGGCTCGACGCGCTCCCAGCGGTGGTCGCGGTCCATGGCGTAGTAGCGGCCGCAGATCGAAGCCAGCTTGCCCTTTCTGCTGGAGGCCAGTTTCGCCTCGAACTTGTTCAGCGAGGCCAGGGCGCTGCGCGGCGGCGTGTCGCGGCCGTCGAGCAAGGCGTGCAGATACAGCCGCCCGACGCCCCGCTCCAGCGCGAGATCGAGCATGGCCATGATCTGATCTTCGTGACTGTGAATGCCGCCGGGAGAAAGCAGGCCGATCACGTGCAAGGCCGAGCCGTCCGCGGCGACCTTGTCCGCCGCCGCGGTCAAGGCGGAATTGCCGAAGAACCCGCCCTCGGCGATGTCGCGGTCAATGCGCGTAAGCATCTGGTAGACCACGCGTCCGGCGCCGAGATTCATGTGTCCGACTTCGGAATTGCCCATCTGCCCCTCCGGCAGCCCGACGGCTTCGCCCGATGTGCGCAGCAAGGTATGCGGCCGGCCGCTCCAGAGTTCGTCCCACACGGGACTGTCGGCGGCATGGATGGCGTTGTAGTCGCTTTCCTCGCGATGGCCCCAGCCATCGAGAATCAGTAAAACGGCGGTCTTGCGTCGGCTCATGGCGGGCACAGGCATCCGGTCGGGAGTTGCTGAAGATGGAGTGCGAATTATCGCCTATAACGGGAGCGACTTACAGCGCGGCGGGGAAGCGACTTGCGCCCGGCCGCGGCAATAGACAGAATCACGCCAGCCAAACCGAAGAGAACATCGTGACGGCACTCGTTTCCAGATTGGTTCGGTACCGCACGCTCAGGCTGGTCATATTGATGTGGATCGTAACATCGCTGATTGGCGTCGCTATTGGTGCCGCGCTGATCGCCATGTTCGATCTCGGAATTCTCGACGAGAATGAAATGGGCGGCGAATTTCCTGTCACCCTTGGGGTTCCTGTTGGTGGCTCTTCTGTTTGGTCCGATACTGGAAACGCGGGTCTTCCAGTTGGCGCTCTTGCTGTTGGCGAAGAAATTGACCGAATGGCTCGCGAAATCGCAGAGCTGGCTTCCGGCGTTCCCGATTACCAGCATGGCATTCGCGGGCTTGCATGCTACCAATGCGGAAGAGGAGCAGCAGGAACGATGCACAGCGTGGGGCAGTGTCGGCTACACTGCCGAGATCGATTTCCGAAACGAGACTACCGACGATACCGTTATCTTCCACCTTTACGTTCGTCCGGAGACCTTCATGCGGTATGCCCGAAAAATCGCCGCATCGGAGGTGGATAAAACGATCTTTTGCGTGGCTGGCGTTTCAGGCTTTTATTCTGACTGGCCACCCTCCATCTCTACCTCAAAGATCAAAGTGCTTACAAAGTACAAGGAGCATGCGGTAGAGATTCCCGACGGATGCCAGATTGTTCCTCCCGAACTCGGAGAGATGAAAAAAGCGGCGCTAACATTTCACACGATCAACAACCTTGAGAGCGCCAGGGCGGACACGGTCGGCCAGACTCGAACTCCGCTTAACCGGAATCCCCCTGGCTAGAAATAAATGAGACAAAACTGGGCAATGCCGGCAACATTTTGGGCTGGCCTCGGGGCCGCCACAGAATATCGGACTCCACCATTTGGTCCACCAAGGACGCGCATTCACCGGTTTCCCGATTCTGTTGGCCCAGGATTTTTTTTACCATGGCTTCCAATTTCGGTCTTTCCACCCAACCGTTGCGCATGAGATCGCTCGCAATACTCACGAGCAATTCTCTGTCCGCACCTTTCCAGCCGGCGAATCTTCCAAGATATATCTCCTCCCGCTCCAACCTCATCGCTGGTTCGATCTGAGCGACATCCGAGTCGTCAAGCGTCTTTTTGCCGCATTCGCTTGCCCTTTGCCATAAAGCGCTGCCCCACAACTGCAAGAATTGGGGGTAGCCCTGACAGTCGGCGACTACTCGCCGCAATGCCGTCTCGGCAATCCCGACGCCGGTCTCACCCAATGGTATTCGCACGGCGTCTCCCGAGCTTTGTTCATCAAGCAGGCCGAGGCTCATGATTTCGCCTCGCTCCAGGAACGATACCTGGGAGAGATTTCCCAGTTCCGCCAATTTTGGTTTGCCTGCCAATACGACGATTACTGGGCCGCCCCTGCCTCTGATCGTCAACACTTCATTGAGCAATTCGCCGCAAGCTGCGGGCGACATCAAGTGCGCTTCGTCGATCAGAAGTATCAGAGGCTTGCTCTTACACTTCGCCACCAACCCCATGCGCACTTCGCTTCTCGAAAGCTCGCCCCGTTGCCACTTCGCTTGTACTCCGCGCCAGTCTAGCCCCCACTCTTGAGGTTTAAGCGCTTCCCATAGCGGTTGGCCCACGACTCCGATCAGTTCCCGGCGCGCATCTTCCGCGCTTTGCATGTCAGTTGCTGTCATGAGTTCCAGCGTTGCATTTACTTCAAGCTTCTCAAGCGCCTCCCCGACCACACGCAACAAAGCGGTTTTACCTGAGCCCCTAGGACCATATATCACTACGTCCTGGGCGACCAACTCGCCGTGTGCCGTAGCCCCGACATGCTTGAAGATGTCGTAAATCTCGTCTTTACGCCCGGCGAGATGCGGCGGACGCTGACCGTAGCCGGGCTTGAAAGGATTTTCGAACAGTCCCGCAAGCTTGCCGTTTCCTGTTTTGCGCATCTTGAAGGTTCCCGAATCGCCGCCGGTCTTTGCGAGTTGATAGCCATAGTATCCACTCCCCAACGGGAAATTGCCAAACGCTCCGCAGATTCTGCGACAAAATGGCAGCATTGCCATTTTGGACGGTGCGCAGCGCCGCCCGGCCGGGGCGAGGGGCATGGATGCCCCGAGTCACTCCGCTTCGCTTCGCGCAGAATGACATGAGGGGAAAGCGGGCGCTCCGTCCGTTATGGGTGTCCCGTGAATTACTCGTGAATTACTGTATACTTCCCGCCCGTTTCCCAAGGCTTGGCTTTCGCCGTCCTACCCGTCGGCAAAATGTTTCCCGAATGGCACAATTCATTGAATTCATAGGCAATCATCCAATTCTTTCGGGTATGTGGGTGGTTACCCTGCTGGTCATTATCGTTTATCATTCGCGCGCCGCTTCGCGCGCGATCGGTCCGCAGCAGGCGGTCATGATGATCAATCGCGAGGGCGCCGTCGTTGTCGATGTCAGGGACAGGAAGGAGTTCGATCAGGGCCATATCGCCGGCGCGATCAACATTCCGCTGGTGAAACTCAAGCAGCGCATGGCCGAGTTGAACAAACACAAGGACAAGCCCAAGCTGGTCGTCTGCAAGATGGGTCAGCAGTCCGGCGCGGCGGTCAAGAGCATCGAAGAGGCCGGGCACGGCAACGTCGCCAAACTAGCCGGCGGCATTTCGGAGTGGACCGCGAGATCCTTTCCACTTATTCAGAAATAACGGTTGTCGGGGCGCCACCGTTCAACATGGAGCTATCATGGCCGAGAACGAACAGAACGAACAGAACGAACAGAACGAACAGAACGAACAGAACGAACAGACTGCGGCGCTGCGGTCGGCGCAACAGCAACCGCAGGCGGACCCCAACGCTCCGCAGTTCGCCTTGCAGCGCATTTACCTGAAGGATTTTTCATTCGAATCGCCGCGCAGCCCCGGTGTTTTCGCCGGACAATGGAGTCCGAACATCAATTTCGAAGTGAAAAGCCGCTTCCAGAATTTCCAGGACAACACCTACGAGGTGATCCTCACTTTGACCGTCGAAGCCAAGGTCGAAGAAAACACGGCGTTTCTGGTCGAAGTGCAGCAAGCCGGCATCTTCGCCTGCGCCAACATGGAGCCCCGGCAACTGGAGCAGATACTGGCTTCGCTTTGTCCGAACATCCTTTTTCCCTATGCCAGGGAGGCTATCGATTCCATCGTTACCAAGGGCAGTTTCCCTCCGCTCATGCTCGCGCCGATCAACTTCGACGCGGTCTACGCCGAACAGAAAAGGCGGCAGGGCGAGGGCCGGTCGGCGCAGCCGACAAACAGCGGAGCTGTTTGAGGCCCGAACGACTTGCCATGGATGGCAAGGCTGTGGGGATAGTCGAAGCCACAGAAGTCTCGCCAGGGATGGCATGCACAAGCTATCAGAATCCTCAAGAGATTCTGCGACTCCGCTTCGCTACGCGCGGAATGACGGTGGGGACGGCGACGAATCGAAGCCACCAAACGTCAGGAATTAAGCTCGTGGATCTTGGGGGGGTGAGGACGTTTATTTTGACATTGCCTGTCCATGCGCATAGAACCCTATCAACCAAGATAGGACCGTCCGCGGTGGTTCGGTCAGGCGCTATCGCCGGTCGCGAGCGATACGGCGCCTGGGGACGCCGCCATATTTGCATGGATTTCACCGGGAACGCCATTGCAATACTGACCGGCCGAGTTATTCCTCGCGTCCGTGCGGCGACCGCCTTCGGCATCGAACTGCGAGGCATCCTGCGATGGTAGCCAGTTCTTCGGACGGCGGCGGACGTTACGCCCTCGAAACGCGGGCGGACATCCTCAAGCTGCACTCCGGCGACATCTCGGTGCGCCGC
>JANQSV010000332.1 GCA_028279115.1 Pseudomonadales bacterium | reverse complement strand
GGCGCCCGGCAAGGGCGCCATTGAGTCGGGGGCCGTTTTCCCGCCGGCGAATGCCGAAACCGCCTGATACCACTCCGCCGGCGCGATGGGCTCGGCGGTTGAAAGACGGAACGGGAAGAGCGCCGAGGCGCACAACACCGACCCCTGGCCGGGGACGGCCAGGGGTCTGGAGCCAAACCCTATGGCTTGGGGGAATACAGATACTCGCCCGTCAGGCATGGCGCCACCTACCTGGATGCAACGCCCGACGGGCGAAAGCGCCTATACCTTGGCCAACGTGGCCGTCGACCAGCCGCCGCGCGCATTGCCGGTCGCGAAGTTCCAGACGATCTCATTGTATTCCAGCGCGAACGTCTCCTGCGGCTCATCCACGGGCAACATCGTGGACGGGTCGAGCGGGGTCTCCACGTCTACGCGGATGATGTAGACGTTCTTGAGGGTAATGGTCTCCACCGCCTGCGATTCGCCGTCGACCATGCCCATCCGCGTGATGACCACCGTGCCGAGGTTGGTTCCGGCCGACGCTTCGGCGCGCAGCAGCGGCGACGCGCGGTCAATGGCGTGCGTCAACTCGATCGCCCCGTGCCCGGACGCGCCTTCGGTGCGCGTGGAACTGGTCGCCACGACCGGCAGATCGATCGTGTGGCGCATGGTGACGCACTCGATCTGTCCGTCGTAGTTCGTAAGGCTGGATTCGCCGTTTATGCTTTCGATTTTCACCAGTATGTCTGACATTTCTATATCCTCCGAATGTATTCGCTCTTCAGACCAGCGACCGGCCGGTGCGAATGTTCCAGCCCCGTTCGATAGCGCCGCCCGCGACTCCGTCCGTATGCGGCGTATAGGTCCATTTGATCTCCGTCGCATTGAACCAGATCCGTTCCACTTCCCGCACTCTCGGCATTCCTTTCGGCAGCGCGGTATAGGGCATGGGCGACAGCCTGACGCCCGCGATGGCCCCGCCGGACGCGGTGACGGAGATTCCACCGACGCCATGGGCCGGTGAAGGGTTGACGTTGCCAAGCGATCCCACATAAGGCAGGAACGCCGTGCCGGCGTCATCGTCCGTCTCCGTTTCGATGCGGGAGACGAAGGTGTTGCCGAGCGTGTAGACCATGTAGGCCTGCGGCCCGGAATCCGTGGTACGGAATACCGTGACCGTCACGGTGCCGAGCGCGGTTCCCGCCGAGCAGGCTTCCGACAGCTTGGGAGAGGCAACGTCACGGTAGCGGACGAGCTGAATATCGGCATGCCGCGACTGCGCCGTGGTGCGCGCGGCCCGTGTCCGGCCGGCCGAAAGCGGGGGTGGCACGAAGATCGAATCTCTGATCGCGATAGCTTCAATCTGCTGTGCGTATCCCTCGATATCGGCACTGCCGACTATATTGTCGATTTTCACTGTAATGAGCGCCATTTGAAGAATCCTCCTAGTTGTTTGGCGATATCACCGTTACGAATCATGTTGGGGTACCGGACGCGGAAATACAAGCGATTTTGGAAAGGCAAATTCGTGCCATTCAGATCCTAACAGTATCAAATGTAACAAGATGTCGTGTCAGGATCATCACTCGCTATTGCTTGCGGTACCCTCGTCCTCAAGTTCCTCGGTCAAGCGGAATACCACGCCGGACCACGCGGTTTCGGCATGTTCGACAACCAGCCCCGCCGTACTCTTGACAAGATTCGCGTTGATTCGCCGATTGGACCGGTACTGGAACCCCAGGATCTCGGCGTGGAACGGTCCGTGGACGGCGACCCGGCAGATATCCCCGTGCCGGTGCGCCGGTATGAAGCCGTGCAAGCTGCCCGCCATGGGCTCGACCACCGTCAGCGGGATGCGCGGCGGCCAGCGCTCGTCCGCCATGTCGGCGTCGTGCCTGTGTTTCGCCGCCGCCGCCTTTTCCGCCTCGGTCATGCCCAGGTCGGAGTCTCCTTCCGGGCCGGAGCCGTCGCCGAAGAGGGCGCCGTATTCGCGCAGCAACGGCAGCCGCGCCTTCCGTTCCGCCTCGTCCGGGATGATTTCCGCCAATGTTCCCGCCCGGTAGGCCTGCCACTGCTTCTCGAGCTCCGCGCGCTTCGCCGGATCGCTCATCTCGGCCTTGAGCCCGTCCGACATTGCCTTGTCGCGGGAGGACACATAACCGTCGCGGTCCTTGTCCGCATCGTCCCGCGCCTTCGCCCACTGGTAGGCGACGTACTTGAGGGCCGCCGTTCTTTTCTCCGCCAGCTCTTCGCGCTTGGCTTTTTCCTCGTCGCTGAGGTCGTCGTCGTCGCGCCCCGGGAACGGATCGTCGTACTCGCCCGCCCTCAGCCGTTCCGCTTCCTGGTCCCAGTGTTCCTTGTTATTCGCGTATTCGTCCACCTGCGAGGACTCGAAGTCGGCGAGCGTGATGCGCATATCCTTGTCGCTGTCCGCGACCGAGAGTAGAACCGCCTCGGCGCCTGTCGGCGTCGGCAGAAAGGACATCGCGACCGGTATGCGTCCCAGCCGGTCGCGTGGAATCGGTTCGTGAAACAGGTAATCGTCAGGGCCGCCGTCGACGATGGCGGACACGATTCGCGGCGGCTTCGCGGACGGCGCCGGCGGATGCCAGGAACTGGCGGCCGGGAACAGGTCGAGGCTGTTCTTGTAGACGTTTCCGCGCAGCTCATGTCTTACCCTCGCAACCTGCCAGCGATTTATACCGAAAAACTTCGCGGTGAATTGCGTAATGCGTCCCGGACGCATTCCCGGCTGACGCGTGTCGGCCCGCAATGTCAGCATCTGGGCCTGGGCCGCCGCCAGCCCCAGCGAGGCGCGGAGAGCCGCTTCGTCCGTATCCAGGTCGCTGCCCGACTGTACACTGCCGACGGCGCCGAGATATCCGAAACGGCGGAACGAGCCCAGCGTCGGGTCGTCCAGTACGCCGCCCCGGCGAATCGGCGACGGAAATGCGTCCACCGATCTTATTTCAAGCGCGCCGGCGCCGATTTCGGTAGGCACATCCTCATCATCGTCCGACGTGCTCTTGCTGCCCAGGACGAACATCGGGATGGGCTCGCCGTTGGGCCGAGAGTCGGTCAAGGTCAGCGACACGCGCCCATTGGCGCTGCCGAAGATCTCCATCCGCAGGCCGAGCGTGCCGAGCGCATCGTTCAGCCACTCGCCGAGCGATTGTCCACAGGCGAGAACGTAGGGCAACTCGTTCAGGCTATCGCGGAACAACTCCACGACATATAAGGAGGGCATCCCCGCCAATACGGGCTGGAGAGTCGGCCGTCCGCCGCCGCCCGCCGCCATGGACAGTACGCCGCCCACGGCCTCGCCGACTGAACACGCCCGATAGGCGCCCCATACCGGTTGCGCCAGGAGATAACTCACCGGATCCACCAGATGAACGTCGCAACTTCCCGTCAGTCCGTCGGGGGAGACCGCCGGGTCGATGCTGGTGATCACCGAGGGCCAGGCGCGCACTATGACGCCCTCGTCCTCACTCTCGTCCTCGTCGCTTGTGCCGCCGTTCCCACCGCTGCTTGTGTCGTCGTCGTCTTCGTCGGAGTCCAGCGTCAGATGCAGCGCCACGGGCGTGCCCGGCATCATCGTCTGGTTGATCGCAAGCCCGAACATCTGCCCGACGGTAACAGGCGTCTCGCTGGTGGCGGAAATCCTGGCGACGCCTCTCCAGCCGGCGTTGTATCTTTCCGTGACGCCGAAGCCGCTGACCGGAAGGATGTTGGCATCCTCGTTCCCCGGCAATTCCAGATAACTCTTGTAACGAATGCTCATGACAGGCCCTCCGCGGGATGTCTGGTTGTTTTCCGCAATCATGACCCTTTCGCGAACTTTCGTCAAAGGGTGCGCCAGCAAAAATAAGATCAAATAGGATCAAAAGGGGCTAAAAGGGGCGTTGGCATTGACAACCGGGCGCACATCGGGTAAGCAATACGCATGTTCCTGATATTCAACACGGGGGCGCGATGGTAGCCAGTTCTTCGGACGGCGGCGGACGTTACGCCCTCGAAACGCGGGCGGACATCCTCAAGCTGCACTCCGGCGACATCTCGGTGCGCCGC
>JANQSV010000326.1 GCA_028279115.1 Pseudomonadales bacterium | reverse complement strand
CGATCACGATTCCCGCGAACGCCCCGTCGCACACCGGCACGTTCAGCCTCGACCCGACCCAGGACACGGTGGACGAGCCCGGCGAGACGGTGGCCGTCGCCGGCTCCACCACGGTCGCCGGCCTGGCGGTCGCCGGCACGACGGTCGCGATCATCGACGACGACGAACCCGACAACATCTTGCCCACCGGCGGCAACAAGACGGTGCACATGGACGAGGACACAACCTATGTCTTCCAGGTTGATGATTTCGGTTTCGCCGACGGGAACCCGGACGATTTCCTGGCCGCCGTGAAGATCGTTGCTCTGCCCGCCGAGGGAGTATTGAGAATGGCGGGAGTCCCGGCAGCGGCCGACCGGTCCGCAAGCAGACAGGATATCGAAAACGGCAGCTTTTCGTTCGTCCCGGATGCGAATGAACATGCCGTCCCGTATACAAGTTTCCGCTTCAAGGTCAGTGACGGCAGCGGCGAAAGCGAAACCGCCAATACCCTGGTGTTAAACGTCAATTCCGTGAACGATCCGGCCACGGGCAAGCCGGTAATTTCCGGGTCGCCGGAATTGGGCAAAACGCTGTTCGCTCACACATCGGAGATAGGAGACGTGGACGGCCTGATCCGCGTCACGTTCGACTATCAATGGCTTCGGGTGGAGAGCGGACAGGATATCGAAATCGAAAATGCGAATGGCAGCGCCTATGCTCCGGTGGAAGGCGATGTGGGTCGGGCTTTGAAGGTGAGAGTCAACTTCATCGACGATGACGGATTTGCCGAAGAACTGGTGAGCGATCCCGTCGGCTCCGTGCAAACCGGGCTGTTGTTCGGACCAGGCAAGCCGCTTGAGTTGACGGCCATCGCCGGAAACGGAGAAGTCACTTTGAACTGGTGCGCGCCGGTATCGGACGGCGGAGCGGAAATCACCGATTACGAGATTCGTTTCGCGCAAGGCGAAGATGCGTCGCTGGGCGCCGACTGGACATCCGCCGGTCTTGATCTGACTGAAACCGTAACGGGACTGGTCAATTATCAGCAATACACATTCCAGGTTCGGGCGAGGAACAGCGTTCGCCCGGGCCCCGCGGCTTCGGTTCAGGCCATGCCCACGACGCCGATACTGCCACCGGACGCTCCGCGAAATCTGACGGCCGTGACGGGAGACAGCCTGGTCGAGTTGTCCTGGAAGTGGCCGCTAGTCGATGGCGGCGCCGCGGTCTCCGAGTATCAGTACCGTTACGCCGAAGGCGATTCCATACCGGACGCCGCCGCGTGGCATTCCGCGGACTTGAATCTCGAGGCGACGATCACCGGCCTGAAGAACGGCCAGACCTACTCCTTTGAAGTAAGGGCGTTGAACACGGCGGGCCCCGGTCCGGTCGCCGCGACCCGCGCGAAACTGCCCGTACCGGCAACCGCGCCCGGCGCGCCATTGGAATTGATCGCCACGGGAGCGCAGCGGCAGGTAAGATTGAACTGGGCGCCGCCGGCCAGCGACGGCGGCGCCGCGATTATCGATTACGAATACCGATTTGCCGAAGGCGCAAGGATTCCGGCCCTCGCGGCATGGCGTTCGGCCGGAACCGATCTGAGCGAGACGATCACGGGCCTTAAGGACGGCCAACTGTATGCCTTTGAAGTGCGCGCGGTGAACAGCGTCGGTCAGGGGCCGGCGGTCCTTGCTTCCGCCGAGACACAACAGGCGCTGCGCAAGATCGACGGCGCTCTGGTCAAAGGCTGGCTCGCGCGTTTCGGTCGCGCGGCTTCGGGAGATACCGCGGAAGCGATCCGGCAGCGGCTGGAAGAGGGTCCGCAAAGAACGGAATTGGTGGTGGGCGGACGCGATGTCCTGCGCCTGTTCGCTCCTCGCGAAGAAACCGTTGATGAGCCTCTTGCGCTGATGCGTTTGCCGGAGAGCGGGGAAACGGCGATGGATCGGATGCGTTTCGGCACGAATGCCGGAATGACAGTAAACTCTTCGCAGTATGGCCCCGCATCCGGATCCCATGCCGCAAGCGGCCCAGGCGGCCAACCCGATGCCGCCGCGGGCTACGACACCGGTTTCGAAGCCGGCGCGCAAGACGGTCGGATGACATCGGCCGGAATTGGCAACAGGCGATCCCCGCCGAAGTTGCGCGACCTGCTGCTGCGCAGTTCGTTCCACTACGAGTTCGACACGGACGAAGAATCCGCCGCAACGGAAAAAGCCGCCCGCCCGCTGACTTTCTGGGGCAGCGCCATCGGCAGCAGGTTTGACGCGAGCATCGGCGCGATGCGGCTGGACGGCGAAGTCAATACCGGCACGATGGGCTTCGATGCGCAATGGGGCAACTGGCTGACCGGTCTGGCGCTTTCCCATAGCGAAGGCGAAGGCCGTTTCCAGGACCGGCAGACAGGCGCCGGAATCATCGACGGCAGCCTGACCGGCGTTTATCCCTACGCGTATCTGCAAGTGGACCGCCGCACCAGCTTCTGGGGCGCTTTCGGATTCGGCAAGGGCGAATTGCGGATCATGTCCAATGACGCCGCCATGTCCGCCGCCGACATGAGCAATACGATGGCGACCTTCGGCGGCCGCGGAGTGCTGTCCATCCGCGAAGGCGCGAACGGCAGATTCGAGCTTGCCTTGCGTTCCGACGCCTTGTTGACAAACACCGCATCGGACGCCGGCGCAATCCTGGACGAGGCCGACGCTTCGACCCGGCGGCTGCGGCTGATGCTGGAAGCCACTGGAACGATCGAAAGCGGTGGACTCACTCTCAATCCGACTTTCGAAGCCGGATTGAGACACGACGCGGGAGACGCGGAGCAGGGTGCGGGCTTCGAAATCGGCGGCGGTCTGGCCTGGAGCGCCGGCCCGCTTACCGTGCAACTGAACGGACGCAGCCTGCTGGCGCACGAAGACGACACGTACAGGGAATGGGGGTATAGCGCCGGCGTTCAATATCAGCCCGGCGCGGACGGCCGCGGCCTGCTGCTGAATCTGACTTCAACCAAAGGCGCGAGTGATGGCGGCGCCGAGCGGCTGTGGTCGATGCCGGATACGCGGGGATTCACGCGTGATCAGACCGGAGCGCCGGGTCAAAGCGTTCGGCTTGAGATCGGGTACGGACTGGAAAGCGCTTGGCGGGAAGCGCTCTGGTATCCCTGGCTCGGTGTCGAGACCTTCTCCGATAGCGGGCGGGCACTGCGGCTGGGCCTGAAGATCAACGCGCTCGACCGCATCGAGGCGGGAATCGAGTTCGGTCGCCGCATCAACGGCTTCGAATCTCCGCTGGATACCGTTCAACTGCGTGGCATCATTCGATGGTAAACCCGGATAGCACGGGGCCGGACCAAAAATCCACTTGGCGCGGCGCGGTCTCCGTCGTAGTTCCCGTTTTTCGAGAGGCGGACAACATCGAACCCCTGGCGCATGCCCTTGATGCGGCGCTGACTCCGGCGGGCCTGGATTGGGAATTGGTGCTGGTGGACGACCGATCATGCGACGGCAGCGACGAAATCGTAAAATGCCTGGAGCGGGATTTTCCCGTACGCTGCGAGTTGCACCGCGCGCGGCGGCGCGATTTGTCGAGCTCCGTGCTGCAAGGGCTGGAATCCGCGCGTTTTGACAGGATCGTGGTGATGGACGCTGATCTTTCGCATCCGCCCGAGAGAATTCCCGACTTGCTGAACGCTCTTGAAGACGGTGTCATGGCCGTGGGCAGCCGTTATGCATCGGGCGGTTCGCTCGATCCGGACTGGAGTGCGCGGCGGCGCCTGATTTCCGGATTCGCGACATGGCTCGCGGCGCCGTTGACCGACTGCGCCGA
>JANQSV010000225.1 GCA_028279115.1 Pseudomonadales bacterium | reverse complement strand
TACCGGGATGAGATGGCCGAACTAGCCGCGAAGTATCCCGACGACCTCGATATCGTCACGCTCTACGGCGACGCCCTGTTCCTGCTCGAAGAGCGGCGCGGCTATCGCTCGCTGGAAAATCCCAACACCGTCCACCTGCACAACGTGCTGCTGTCCGTGCTCGACCGCAAGATAGACCACCCCGGCGCCTGCCACCTGCTCGTGCACGCCTCGGAATCCACCCCGACGCCGGAACTGGCGGCCCCCTGCGCGCGCTATCTCGGCGACACGATTCCGGGCTCGAGCCATATCAACCACATGCCGAGCCATACCTGGAACGAAATGGGCCTGTGGCACGACGCGGTGCGCGCCAACGCCAAGGCCTGGCTTTCGGATCAGAAAGCGGCCCATGGTCTCGGCATCTCAACCTACGCCACGCACAATCTGACCATGCTCTATTATGCGGGCTCCATGGGCGGCGAAAGCGCCGCGTCGCTGCAGGCTGCGCGCGACCTGGCGCGATTGAACGGCAATACCGCGATGCTGACGCTGGCGCTGGTGCGCTTCGGCCGTTTCGAGGAAATCACGGAAGTCACCGAACCGCCCGCGGGCGAGGTCAACCGCGCCATGTTCGATTTTTCCCACGGTTACGCGGCGCTGAAACTCGGCGACGTAGACAAAGCGCGGCAGACCACCGAGGAATTGCAGGAACTCGCCGCCACGAGCACATCCCGTTTCCGCTTCCATGACGGCAAGGACATCATCGGCACGATGGCGCACATCCTCGAAGGCGAGATCTTCTGGAGCGAAGACAACCGCGAAGCCGCGCTCGGCGCCTTCCAGGAAGCCGCAAGCTACTACGACAAGTTGAACTACGACGAACCCGAACCGCTACCCTTCTCACCCCGCCACTGGCTCGGCGCCCTCTATATGGAGATGGAAGCCTTTGACAACGCCCTGGCCGAATACCGGCAAGATCTCAGCGAGCACCCGAACAACATCTGGGCGCTCTGGGGCGTCCAGCAGGCCTTGCTTGCCCAGGGCGAAAGCGACCCCGAAATCGACAAAAAACTCCAGGGAGCATTCGAATACGCCGACATCTGGCTGCCGACGACAAAGTTCTGACCTTCAGGCCGAGTTGCGGGAGGCGTTGATGTTGCCGAACATGCAGCGGACGATGAGTTTTTCGTAGCGGGAGCGGTTGGATTGCTTGCGGTCGCCGCGGTTGATCCGCATGAAGGCGAATTGTTGGATGACGAGCAGGGGCAGCACGATGCGCTGGCGCAGTTCGATGCTGAGGCGGCTGGCGGGGTTATCTTCGAGCAGTTTCCGCTGGCCGGAGATTTCCAGCACCATTTCGCGGCTCAGCCGGAATTCATCGTGAATCAGGCGCCAGAATTCGCCGAACCTGGGATGTTCGGCCATGTAGGCCGTCAATTCGAAATTGGCTTTGCTCATGCTTTGCATGCTGTTGCCGACCAAGGTGCGGAAAAACCGGCTGCGCCGGTACAGGTTCTTCAGGTCCTGCAGGCGGTCGGCTTCCTTCAATTGCTTCAGCGCGGTTCCCAGGCCGTAGAATCCGGGCACGTTCTGGCCTAGCTGGCCCCAGGCGCCGACGAAGGGAATCGCGCGCAGGTCCTCGAAATCCTCTTCCCCGCCACCGCCGCGGCGCGGCGGCCGGCTGGCGATGTTCGACTGGCCGTAATAGCTCATCGTGCTCATCTGTTGCAGATACGGCAGGAACTCGGGGTGTGACTTGAACTGCTGGTAACACTCGAAACTGATTCGCGACAGTTTTTCGAGCAATTCGCGCTGTTGCAGATCGATTTCCCTTTCCGTCTGGTCGTAGAGATTGTTTTCCAGCCCCGCGGCCAACAACTGCCGCAGATTGTGTTCCGCAGCTTCCTTGGCGCCGTAATGGGAACTGATGGTCTGGCCCTGTACGGTCAACTGGATCTGATTGCTTTCGATGGTCCGGCCGAGCGCGGCATAGAACTGGTAGGTGCTGCCGCCGCCCCTGGCGGGCGGGCCACCGCGGCCGTCGAAGAAGTGCACCTCGACTCCCGCCGCCCTTGATACCCGGGTGATGTCCTCCTTCGACTTGAAGATCGACCAGTTCGCGGTCACATAGCCGCCGTCCTTGGTGCCGTCGGAAAAGCCGAGCATGACGGTCTGCTTGCAATCGCGCCGCCGCACATGCTCGCGATAACGCGGGTCGTCATACAGGCCGCGCATGATTTCCCCGGCCTGGTTCAGGTCGGCGATGGTTTCGAACAGGGGCACGATGTCGACCGCGGGCTCGGCCCAGCCGGTACCGCGCAATAGCGCCAGCAGAGTCGCCACGTCGAGCGGTCCGCGGCAATTGCTGATGATGTAGCGATGGCAGGCGAGTTCGCCGTTGCCTTGCTGGATCTCGCGCATCCGGACGAGCGAATTCATGGTGTCGGCGAAAATCTCGTCAGAGCCTTCCGGCCAATGGGTGTCCCTTCCAAAGGCTTCCGGCCAATGGGTGTCCCCTTCGAAACTCCCTTCGAAACTCCGCCAATGGGTGTCCCCTTTGAAGCTCAGCAGGAAATCGACTTTTTTGTCGTAGTCCAGTGATTCGAAATTGGCCGGAAACTGATTCGGGTTGTGCTCCACCGCCTGTCGGAGACTTGCCGCGAGCATTCTCGAATCCTGCCGGATATCGAGGCTGGCGAAGTGAAAGCCGAAAGTCCGGACCTTGAGCAGGAAGGAATCGAGTTGGTTCAGATACAGCGACTGGTATTTCTCGATGACTGTCCCACGAATTTCTTCCAGTTCGGCGATGAGTTGTTCCGGGGAGGAATAGGCGGCGTCGAGTTCGTTCACAAGTTCGCGATGCAAGCGATGCTCGATCTCTTCAAGGCGCTCGTAAACGCCGGCGAAACTGAGTCTGCGTTTCAGCTTGCGAATATCCTTGTGATAACAAGATAGGACCAGATCGCGAAGTTTAGCGGCAACTTTAGCGGTAATCGAGGCAGTTACCAGCGGGTTGCCGTCACGATCGCCGCCCGGCCAGAAGCCGACGCTCAGCAATCGGGGGTTTGGCCGGTAATCGCCGCTGAGCTGTTCGGCGAGCCGGGCGTGAATGCGCCCGATGGCCGGATAGAAGATATTGCCGAGATACCAGCCGAGATTGACCGCCTCATCGAGCGGCGTCGGCTTCTCCTTGTTGAAGAAAGGCGTGTTGCCGAGTTGCTGCAACAAGTTGCGCGAGCGGCTGATGTCCTGCTTGCGGATCGCGTCGGTCAGATCGGTGATGATCGCGAGCACCGTGCCTGGATAGAACTGGGTCGGATGCGCGGTCAGCGTAACCCTGGCCCGGAAACGGTCGAGCAAGGCGAGCAGTTCGTCCTGCAAGTTGTCGGCGCCGGCCCTGGCGGCGAGGCGATGCAACTCGTTGCCCTGCACCGTATCGTGAATCTTCTCGAAAGCCGCGTCTTCAAGCGCGTCCACCAGCACGATCTGGCGTTCGACGTACTGAACCACCTTGAACAGAAAGGCGGCTTGCTCTTCCTCGTCGAATTCGGGCCGATGGGAGGCGAAGAAATCGCTGACGATCTGAGCCGGGTCGGCACCGGCGGCGAGACCGTCGCGGCAGGCTTCTTCGAGCAGCGGCAACAGTACGCCAGTCTGTTGCACGGCGTCGAGCGGCAAGGTGAGAAACAGCCCGTTGTAAAGTTGGTAATTCAACTCCACCAGGTTGCGGTAATCGCTGCCGATTGACTGGATAGACATAGGGCGCGCATGATAACCCACTGCTTCCGGGGTCTGAAATGTCGATCGTTACCATCCTTGTTTTGCCCGTCCTCGCCGCGAGCGCCTACCTGCCGCTGATGGCTTACCGCCACTGGACCGGCGCCTGGCGCAAGGCAGCGCTTGCGCCATTGCTGATCCTGCTGTTGTGGATCGTGCTGATTCTCGCCGGACGCGCCGTCGACCCCTCCTCCCATGCGCTCTGGCAGCTCGAGATGTTCGGCTGGGCCATGGGTACGATGGTCTACATGGTCGCGGCGTTCACGATCAAGTCGATTCTCGACAAGTCCAGGCGCTAACGAACAACGGGATGTCATTCTGCGCGCAGTCGCAGAATCTCGTCTATGATGCTGAGATTCTGCGACTATGCTTTGCTTCGCGCAGAATGACGGCAAGATGAATCAAAACGCCACGAGGCCGAGCAGGAAGAAGGCCGGCACCGCCAGCGCCGCGCAAGTGAGCGCATAGGGCAATTGAGTCCGGACATGGTCGATGTGATCGGTGGCGGAAGCCATCGAGGCCACTACCGTCGTGTCGCTGATCGGCGAAGCGTGATCGCCGAAGATCGAACCGGACAGCACCGCCGCGAGAAAGTAACCCGGATTGATGTCGAGCGAGAGCGCGATCTGCATTGCCAGGGGAATCATGATGGCGAAAGTCCCCCAACTCGAACCGATGGAAAAGGCGATGAAGGCGGACAAAATGAACAGCAGCGGCAAAAGCAGCGAAAGCGGGATCGCCTCCCGCGCCAGTTGCGCCACATAGGTTCCGGTTCCCAGCAGATTCGCCACGTCCCCGAGGGCGAGCGCGAACAGCAGGATCACGGCCACGGGCAGCAGCCCCCCTGCCCCGCGCAGGAAAGTCCGCATCAACTCATCGATATTGCCGCGGCGGTCGAACAGCACGAGCGCCCAGCAACAGGCAAGCGCGAGCAGTACGGCCCAGAGCACCGAAGTCGAGCCCGACCCGGCGGTGATATCGCCGTCGCCGGTGATATAGAGCGAAATCGGCATGCTCAACATCATGACCGCGATCGGCGCGATCATATACCGCGCCCGGGCGGCCTCGCCGGCGGCCTCCTGGCTCGCGAGAATCGACGGATCGACCATGGGTGTGGCGTTGGGCCAGAGCAGTTCTCCACCCGCGGTACGCTGCTCGGCCTTGCGCATGGGCCCAAGATCGAGATTGCGCCAGATCGCGATCGCGCAGAAAGCAATCGCGATCAACGCGTAGAAATTGAGCGGAATCGCGGTAATGAACACGTCGATCGGATTCTCGATGGCCGACGAGGACAACAGCCCGAGCACGATGGCGCCCCAGGCGTTGAGCGGAATCAGGATGCAAACCGGCGCCGAAGTCGAGTCGATGATATACGCCAGTTTCTCCCGGGAAATCCGGTAATGATCAAACAACGGTCGCGAAATCGCGCCGGCGACGAGCAAGGTGATATTCGACTCGACGAAGACGACGATGCCGGTGAAATAGGCAAGCCATTTCGCCCGCCAGCTATTGTTGACCCAGGCGCTGTTTTCGAGCAGCCGGATGAAGCCGCGCACACCGCCCATCTGCTCGATCGTGGCAATCAGCCCGCCGATCACCAGCGTGAAAATGAGCACTCGGGTATCGCCCGGATCGGAAAAGACGTTGATGATGCCGTCGAGCGCCAGCGGCAAGGCGCGCAGGGGATCGAGCGAATGAAACAGGCAGAATCCCGCCCAGATGCCGATCCCCAGGGAAATGACGACCTGCCGCGTGGCGATCGCGAGCAGGATCGCCAGCAAGGGCGGCAGGATCGACAAGGCGTTCGGTTCGTATGCTTCCAATGCCCCTCCGCCGCGCTTTCCCGTTTTCCGATCCGGTTTCGTTTACAGCCCCAGATTGGCCATGGTGATCACGAAAGCCCGGATCGCCTCGGCGTCGGAATCGTCGAGTATCCCCTCCCAGGACGCCATGCCCGAATCGGCCATGTCGCCTTCCATCACGACGCCATGCCAGGCCTCGGCATCGCCGAGCATGCCGCTCATGCGTAAATCGGGATAGGTGTCGAGCCGGATCGAAACCGCGAACGGCCCGTGGCAGACGCTGCAATTGCGGTTGTAAGCGGATTCGCCCTGGGCAATCATTTCGTTGGTAGCGTCGGTCTGGGGGATTTCCACCGGCGCCGCTTCGATCTCCGCAAGATCGGGCATTTCCGGCAGCGAAGCGTCGCCGCCGATGCGATAGACCAGCAGACGCGAGTTGTTGGTGGAAAGGTCCGTAGTCGCCACCGCCGCACCGGGGCCCTCTTCGGGCAAGGCTGGAGAACCGACCAGTTGGGCGACGTATTGCTCGTCCCCGACCATGAAAGTCGAAGGCGCCGCCATGACGCCCGCCTGGGTCAAGGTCGACCAAAGTTGCTCGCCGGTGGCGTCGTTAAAGGCAGCCAGTTCGCCGGAACGATTACCCTGGAACACCAGGCCGCCCGCCGTCGCCAATACGCCGCTGGCGCTCGAGCCGCCCGGATGCATCACGCGCCAGACTTCTTCCTGCGCCACCGGATCCCAGGCCTTGAGCAAGGCGGCGTTGACCGGCGCATCGGGCAGGCCGAGCATGAAAGTGATACCGCGGCCGAAATCGATCCCGGTATTCCAGCCTTCCGGATCGACGATGAACTCGGCGTCGCTGACATAACCGAGGAAGTTCTCGGTAACCGGAATGTAAACGAGATTGGTGCGCTGGCTGAAAGCCATCGGGTACCAGTTGTGCCCGCCCAGGGGACCGGGCATA
>JANQSV010000304.1 GCA_028279115.1 Pseudomonadales bacterium | reverse complement strand
GCGGCGCTGTCGTCCAGGGCTTCGAAGCCGACGGACTGCTCTTGCGGCTGTTGCAGCGCCTGTTCGACCGCGTCCGAATCTCCGCTGTTGATCGCCGCGGCCAGCCGCCCGATTCCGCTGTTTTGGTCGAAGCGCCAGTTGTGTTCGAGATTGATTACGCAATGCCTGAGCGGCGAGCGCGCGCCCGCGGCGGCGCCGCAGATATCGGCGAAGACCGAGCCGGGCTCGACCGAGGACAGTTGCGAGGCGTCGCCGAGCAAAATGAGCCGGGCCCGAGCGGGCAAGGCCCGCAGCACCCGACTCATCAGATGGATATCGACCATCGAGGCTTCGTCGATGATGAGCACCCTGGCGAGTCCTCTTTCGGCCTCGCTTTGCATCAGCCAGCGATGCACCGTGCTTACTTCCACGGCGAGTTCTTCGGGCAGACTGCCGCCTTCATGCATATCGCGCAGGGACTCGCGGGTCGCTTCCTGCAGGCGGGCTGCGGCCTTGCCCGTGGGCGCGGCGAAGGCGATGTCTCTTGCGGTTGCCTGGCCCGCCTTCACCAGCGCCATCACGATCCTGGCGACCGTGGTGGTTTTCCCGGTGCCGGGACCGCCGGAAATGCAGCACAAATGCCGGCTTACGGCGACATGGGCCGCCTTGCGTGGTAGCGCGTTCGCCGGGATATTCTCGAACAATTCGTCGAGCGCCTCCTGCAATTCGGCGGGTTCGGGAGTCTCGCGGCTTGCGAGTTCCCGCAGCCGCACCGCCACCGACCGTTCCCGCCGCCACATGCGGTTGAGATAGAGCCGGCCCGAAGCGTCCAGTACGAGAGGCCTGCTTGCCGCGGTCTCCCGCCCGGCGACGGCCGGGCTTGCCGCGAGCCGCGCGAGCCAGGTTTCGAGTTCGGGCAGCAACAGGCTTGAGGAGTCGGACTCTGGGGCGGCCGGCCAATGGCGGCCGGCGACTTGTTTCAGATCGATACAGGTATGTCCCTGCCGGGCGTGCCGACTCGCCATCGCCGCGGCCAACGGCGCTTCTCCATCGTCTTCGCCGGTGAGTTCGGCGATCAATGCCGCGAGATGGCGGTCGATTTCACCGATGTGGCCTTGCCGGAACAGCGTTTCAATGGCGACAGGGAGCGTCATGATCCGCCGCCTCCCATGAATTCGTCGAGCGCCTCGATGCACTTCTTCGCGGGCCGGTCGAACCAGACGCCGCGCGCCATGCCGGCGGCGGGGTCCATGCCGCGCAGGAAAAGATAGAAGGTTCCGCCGATGTGCCGCTCGTAATCGTAGTCCGGCAGGCGCGTTCGCAGGTAGCGGTGCAGCGCGAGCAGGTAAATCAGGTATTGGAGCTGGTAGCGATGTTCGCGCATGGCATGGCCAAGCTTTTCCGGTTCGTAGTCTTGCGCCTTGTCACCGAGCCAGTTCGACTTGTAGTCGAGGACGTACCAGCGGCCTTCGTGTTCGAACGTGAGGTCGATGAAGCCGCGCAGATAGCCGTCGATGACTTGTCCGCCCGGATCGCCGCTCAACAGACCGGAGTATCCGTAGCGTTCGAACACATCGCCAAGGGTGGTGCGGTCAACGCCGTTCACCGGGAAAGCGAACTCAAGTTCGGTGAGGCGGCAACTGATGTCGGCCAGCACAAAGCTCTCTCGTCCCGGTTCTCGCAGTCGCGTCGCGCAAGTATTTTCGACCATGGCCCGGGCGACATCGTTCCAGTGCGGGTCGATGCCGGCATACTCAAGTTGCTGCTTGCAGACTTCACCGATTTCGCGTTCCGGCTGCCGGTCAAGGGTCTCAAAGATTCCGTGCAGACAACTGCCCACATTGATGCCGCGAGGAAAGGTGAAGGCGTTGTATTCGAGTTGTCCGTCTTCCACTTCGCGCTCGACTGTTTCCACCGTCACGCCGCCTTCGCGTTCGTCGTGATCTGGTGTCCCGGTTTCGCTTTGACCATGAGTAGGGGATGTCCCGGCATGATAGGCCGACAGCGCGGTGAAACTGGTCATCTGGCGAATGCGGCGCGTGGCGCGGCCGAACTCGCGGCATTTGAGCGCAATTTCAGGCTCATCTTCGAGCCTGACGCCCGGTTCGGCACTTTTGACCGCGAGATCGCGAATTCCGATGCCTGTGGGACATCTGTCGGCGACAGACTGAATATCGGCGCGAAACTCTTGCCGGCTTTTGTTTCGAAAATCGTCGCGAATATTGCTGTATGCGTCTGCGACAGTGTTAGGCACGGCTGGGCTCATCGCCGTAAGTTCCCCTCCGCTCAAACCGGCAAACGCTGCATCGCATTGTCCGGTTCTATGCATGAGCCAGGCCAACGGCGGCAATTCCCTGTTCCTTCGACCTTCGACCCGAGTCCAGACGACCACGCAGCGTTCCCGGGCGCGGGTCAGCGCCACATACAGGCGGCGCACCGATTCGCCGAACTCCTCCAGTTCGCGCATTCTTTGACCTGAATCGTCCGGGGCCAGATCGAGAAAAGCGGGAAACCGCTTTTCGTCGCGGAAGTGGTAACTGACGGGAGTATCGGGATCATTGTTGATTTGCCTGCCATACCAGGCGAAAGGGAGGTAAACGATCGGAAACTCCAGACCCTTGCTGCCATGGATAGTCATGATCCTGACCAGATCCTCGTCGCTCTCGATCCGCAGCCGGGCGGCGTCATCGCCTTCTGCCTGCCCGGCAAGCCGTCGGCTGAGCCAGGCGACGACGCCGGCGGGCGAAAGGCGATTTTCCGTTTCGGTTTCCTGTAGCAATTCGGTCAAGTGGTACAGGTTGGTGAGGCGGCGCGGGCCATCGGCGTAGCGCAGCAGGTTTCCGGCTCCACCGCCGGCGTCGATGATCTTGCGCAGCATCGCCCCGACGCCCCGCGCCAGCCAACTGTCGCGCCAGTCGCCGAACTGGCTGGTCCAGTGGCTCCATGGTTCGTCCTGTTCGTTTAACGCAAGCAATTGTTCACCGGTCAATCCAAACAGATCGCCGGTCAGCGCAGAGCGCCGGAAGTCCTGACGGCCGGGATTGGCGAGGGCGAGCAACAATCGATGAAGTTGCTCCGCTTCCCGCGTCCCGAACACGCTGGAATCGTCGATTTCCACGCATTTGCCGCCGAGTCGGCGTAACGCCTGGGCGATTTCGCGACCAAAATCGCGCCTCGGCACGAGCACCGCGATATCGGACGCCCGAAGCGGCCTGCCGCCGATCCGGGCTCGCCCGGCACAGGCCAGAGACAGCAGCTCGATGATTTCGTTCGCAGTCTCGCACACCGCGATCGAACTGGCGCTGGCATTGTTTTTCCGATCGTCCGGCAACCAGAAACAGAACGGGGGCTTGCCGTCGCCGTCGATTTCGAGCGGCGCTCCCTGTTTGCGGCCGGGCCGCGCCTGCGTAAAGGCGATCTCCGGGATGGTAAATGCGAGCGGAACATCGAATATGGCGTTGACGGCTTGAACGAGATCGGGGGCAGATCGCCAGTTGCGGTCCAGTTGCAGGCTGGAATCGGTTCCTTCTTGCGTCGACAGGTAGGCAAAGACATCGGCGCCCCGGAATTCGTAGATGGATTGTTTCGGATCGCCGACTACATAAAGCGCATTGCTCCGGCCTGATTCCACGGAGCCTGAGTAGACGCGATCGAATATTCGCGCCTGCATGGGGTCGGTGTCTTGAAACTCGTCGATCAGGGCTACCGGAAAGCGGTCGCGAACATTTGCCGCCACACGAGAACCGGATTTGCTTTCCAACGCACGGAGCGTTTCGACTAGCAAGTCGTTGTAGCCGAGGCGCCGTTCGGCGCGAATGAGACGACGGATTTCATCGCCGGCCTGCTCGATGATCAGTTCGCGGGTTTGCCGCAGCCAGCCGTCAAGGGCGTTCGACAGCGCCGCACATGCGTCGGACAGCACATCGAACGCATCGAACAGCCGATTTTCCGGGAGCTGATGTCCTTTCTTGCATTTCCCCTCCGCCCTTTTGCGGCCGAGCCAGTCCGCCAGTTCGCTCAATCCGTCGATTTCCGCCGGTAACTCGCCGGCGGCGAACACTGCCTCGACATCCGCAATTTTCCGCTCTACGGTGGCCAGTCTATAACTTTGCCGGTTCAGCGCGTCGCTCTCGCGCAGGATCCGGCAATACTCGGCCTGATGATTGCGCCAGATTTTTCGCGTGCGTTCCAGCGCTTCCTTGCAGGCGCACTCCGCGTCCGCGGGTTCGACCACCGGGTCGGGAACGCCTTTAATCTCGAAATCCGGCCTGGACCGCAATGAGTCGATCCAGCCTGCCAACAGGTCGGGCATGAACTTCCTGTTCGACACATGGCGGGCGACTATCCGGGGACAGTCCCGGAACCGTCGTTGCCAGAGGTCGCGCACGACGCCTTCGACGATCGCGGCGCCGCCACCGCGCACTTCGAATCCAAATGGAAATCCGGTCTCGAATGCGAATTCGGTGAGCGCCCGCTGGCAGAAACCGTGGATGGTATAGACATTGGCGCGATCGATATCAAGCAGCGCGGCGTCGATGCGGTCCTTGATCCGTTTCTCGCCAAGGTCTTCGGCCGCCTGCCATTTCTGGAGCAGTTCCAGCGCCTGGCCGTCATCGGCGCCGTCTCGCGTTAATCCGTCCTGAATCGCCTTGAGGGTCTTGCGGATCCGCTTGCGCAACTCCGCGGTGGCGGCCTTGGTGAAAGTGACTACCAGGATGCTGTCCAGTTCGCGCTCCTGTTCGACCACCAATCGCGCAACCAGAGTGGTGATGGCGCGAGTCTTGCCGGAGCCCGCGCTCGCTTCGATGAGGGTACGACCGTCGCACAGAGGCGTATCGAGCGGCGATTGCGGCATTCCGTTCGTCGATTTCACAATTGGCTCGCCAGTTGCAGGAGCAGGTCTTTTGCCAATCGCACGAATTCCGGGGAGTACAGCGGGTCTTCTTCCCCGTCCGAATTCCACAATAGGCGGTTGTTCAATTCATCGCGCTCTCCCGGAATCGACTGGAACGGATTACCGAGCCACTTTTTCCTTGCCGCTTCGATCGGTCCATCCCCGCCGTTCGCGACTGTCCTTGCCCAGGCGAACGACGATTCCGGAAAAAACCGCAGCGGCGCGGACATGCCACACCACCACGCTTCAAGCCAGAGCGTGATCGACTCTTCCCGCGGGTTTGGGGCCGGCACCAGCATTTCCTCGTCGATCCAGATGGCCTTGACCGGCAGCGGATCGTTGCCGGCAGCGATCCACGCGAGTTGGCGGAGACGGATTTCGATCAGGTTTTTCGCGCGTTTCCTGCCGTTGCGCCACCAGACCATTTGTTCTTCGGCAATGTTGGGCAAGGCGCCGGTCAGGCGGAAACTTTCAATTTCCAGATCGATTTTCACAGGCTCTGCGGCGAGCGTCTCCGCATGCGGCAGCAGTCGCTTTTCCAGCCTGCCAACGAGAGTAAAGGCTTCATCATAGGCAAGCGCGCCAAAACTGCCGTGGGGCAGGTTTCCGCTAGCCAGCAACAGCGATCCGAGGCTTTCCGGATCAGTCGTTTCCTCACGCCTGTCATCGGTTCTGTTCCGTATCTGTTCCCGCAAGCCGTATTGTTCGAGGCCGTCGAGTTGCAACGGCTCGGCTTCGTCCTGTACTTCTTCTTCCCCGCTCAGCCTGATGCCGAAACGCTCTCTGAGCAGGCCGGCGGCCGGATCGGAGAAAAACCGTTCAAGCTCGGACAAGTTGACCTTGCGGCGGGATTCGTCCGGTTCGGGCAGTTCCATGGCAAATCTGCCGGACGCCCGCCGACCTGCGCTGCGCAAAATCTCGGCTGCGTCCAGCATGGTTCTCGAGAAACTGAAAAGTTCCCGTTCTCCGGTGAAATAACGAGGACTGAAAGCTTGCAGAGGATGCCTGGTCCGGACGAAGTCCCGATTGGACTCCTTTTCCTGGTTTTGTGCTCCATCCAGATCTGAATCGGCAAACCGTGCGCAAAGATAGTCGGCGAGTTCATCTACCACGACCGACGGCGGAATCTCCGAATCGTCCCGCTGGTCGCGTCCGGTGTAAGTAACGATAAAGCCCGTTCGCGCCGCCAGCAGCGCTTCGAGAAAGGCGAACCGGTCATCGAGGCGAATATCGCGGTCGCCGGGGCGTCGCTTGTCCTGTGCGACGAGGTCGAACGCGTGGCGGGGGGGATTGCGCGGAAATCCGTCGCCGTTCATGCCTACGGCGCAGACGATCCTGGCCGGCAGAATCTGCCCTGACGCCAGATTGCCGACAGTGGCGCCATCGGCGAGTCGCGCCGGTGCGAGCGCGGGACCGCCCGCCGCATCCCTCAGCGCTTGCCGAACGACTTCGAACGGAATCCTGCAACTAATCCGGCTCGCCTGTTTACGAAAGTTCTCGATCAGAGTTCTGATCGCCTTCACTTCATCCGCGGCCTCGCGGGCAGCTTCGAAATCGCCATAAGCCGCTATGTTCGAGCCTTCATCGAAGAAATCGCCCAGCATGTTCAACAGGAATTGCGACCACTGGTTTGCCGTGCGCAATTGCCCGGCCAGGGTTCGCAGGTCGAACGTAGTCGAACAATAGGTAATGAAGCGCCCCAAGGTTTCGAAGTCGGCCTCACTCGCGGCAAACCCCGTTTCGCCGCGGATTGCGCAAGGAAAAACTCCCAGCGCGAGATCGTTGGTATCCCCCGCCGCATATCCCATTAGCAAACGCCGCAATCCCTCGCGCCAGGTATTGCCCGGAAACGCGGGAGTTTGCTTGTCGGTGCCGCCATCGGTGCTTACGCCCCGGCGTATGCCAGCGTCTTTGGTCCAGCTTCGAATCGCCGGCAGGCTGTTTTCCTGGATCCTGAAACGCGAACGTAGCGACGGCGAATCGAGAGGCGCGAGTACGGCTTCGACGCCATAGCGCGAACCCGGCAGCGACAGCAGATCGAAAAACGCTCTCGATGTCGGCGAGTCCGCCTCTCGAACGCGGGAAAGCGCGACGGGGATGCAGCCATTGGACTCGAACACCGCCGCGATTACCGGGCCGTAGCGCGCCAGATTCGGAGTCAGGATCATGATGTCCGCCGGCTCGATATCGGGATTGGATTCGAGCAGGTCAAGCAGACGGTCGTGCAGCACTTCGGCCTCGCGCATCGCCGAATGGCAGCAGTGAATCTGCAGCGATCGGTCCGCGGGTATGGCTTTGGCCGCGGCGCCCTCCGCCGCGGATTGCAGTAACTGGATGTCCTGTTGCACCGCGGCCAATCGGGAATCGCCGTTGGGTCCAGGGAAGTTGCAATGTTCATCACCTGAATCGAGCAGGGCATTGAAGGTATCGCGGCCTGCACGTCCCCAGGCTGCCAGCAGCTTATTGCCCTCGTCAAAATGAAGCGCCTCGATATCTTCTCCCCCGGCTCGATGACGGCTCTCTCTTTCGGTATGGAGGTCGCCCCAGAATTCCTCACAGGGATTGAATTGGAAAATGTGCAGATCGATATTCCGGCCCAGTTGCTCAAGCAATTGCAGATAGGACGGCGATAGCGCGGTAACGGTAAAGAAGAAAGCACGGCGCGGCCAGCTATCTGGACGAATTCCACCGGCTGTTTCCCGCTGGAACGCCTCCAGCGCCTCAATCCAATGCTGTTCCGGGACCTTCCTTACCAGCAGTTGCCACAGCCGCGCCTGCCAGTGCGGCGCCGCGCCCTGCTCCCAGTCCCTGATCCAATCCGGCCGAAAGTTGATGCATCGGTCATAGACCGCGGCCAGCTTGTCGGCAAATTCGAATCTCTTGCGGTCATCGCCATCGGCAAGGAATCGGCTTACGTCCTCGCTTTTCGTCTCACGAGCGAATTGCGGGAGCAACTCAAACAGATGCCAGCGCAGATTCGCCGGGTCGAATTCCCGCGCTTCCGATAACGCCGGAACGGCATCGCGCAGGATTGACCAGGCAAACTCGGCCGGCAGCTCGAAGTCGATGTTCGCGGCGATGCCAAGTTCGCGCGCTATTTCGAGCCGCAGCCAGCGGCCCATCGTCTGGTGCGGTACGACGATCCGTTCCGGCGTAAGGGGCTCCGCCGGATCGGTCGCAATCAGTCTGGCCATCTCACTGGCCAGCGCTTCAAGCCGATTGGAATGATAAACGCGCAAATTTTATCCCCGGTCGGTGCCGGCTGACTCCTGTGCTTCACTCAAGGGGCTGTCCTTGCATTTCACGATTCTTCCCCTTCAGCATACGGCGCAACGATTCCTTGCGACTCGCAAACACGGCTTCGACCTCTTCGTTGGTGACCATTTTTTCTTCCCTGACAGACTTCAGTCCTTTCTCGACCTGCTCCCTGAACCAGGTGTCGTAAACGTCCGATTCTTCGGGTCTCGTATCGGTTTCGCTCATAGTCGTGCCCGCTCATCCACATGCGCGACGAAAAGTAACACGCCTGAGACAACGGTCAAGGAAGCCGGCGCATTTCCTTACCCGAATTGCGCCGCCCGCGGGCGCGTCATAGTATCGGCGCCAACGGCATACTTGTGATCACTGCCAGATGTCAATTCTCCGTGCTGAATTTGGCCGAACCAACGAACTTTGATCCACCTGTGGGGACGTCCAACAACTGCTTATATATGCCGCTTTAAATGTAGCTGATCGCAGCTTACGCTAGCAATTTCAATTTGACCATATTGGTAGCAGGATAATATGTAACGGCAACATCTCTGAGCACAGTTGCATTACTGATCGAGTTTTCACTAAACACAGGAACACACGTACCATCAGACTTTCGTGCTGATGGACAAAGTAACGCATTCAAACCAAGTTCAATCGCTTCTGCGCCCAAAGTATTGCAAAAGCTATAGTCTTCAGCAGTAAGATCTGGATAACCAGAGTGTAGTGGTCTCAAATCCTTAACCACCCCTCTGAATTCACAAGAGAAACATGCGTAGTATCTGGTTCTAGGCTTTGTAGGATTTCCGAAGACTTTCGGAACCCAGTGACAAAGTTCTGCCTCTGCGGTTTTCACTTCCAGCGCACTGTAAAACACAGCGTGGGATCCATCCGAAAAGCGAGTTCGACTGTTCCGTTCCCTGTCTAGCCAAGGTTTCTTTCTGAACGGCGCATAGCAAAGATCATCGGGAGCTTCCAATAAACCCCTCTCTCGAAGAAAACTTAACATTTCCATGCCTCCCTCATCTATAATTCCTTGTTCTTCAAGAAAATCTAAGGTTTTTCTTGATGCCGCCAAACGGAATAAATCAAGATTGAGATCTTCGGAGGCTAAAGTATCGAGCATCTCTAGCGACCCGCAGTTACGTTCACGTAATCCCGAACAAGAAGCAGGTTTTCCATGGAGCCTTCCAGCAGCAAATCCATCGGTATTTTTCCATTCAGCATCTCTTGCGGTTCACGCAACCACTCATTTTCTACCGATTCATCTCGAAACGAAGCAGAAAGTGTTTTGCGTATCTCAAAAAGACTGGCTATTCGATCTTTTATGTCACGACCTGATAGGGATGCGCTACCACGTAGCAATTCCTTTACGGCTATTTCGTCAGACTTGTCAAATCCGAGCAAGGGGCCAGCATCATTTGGGCTCAATTTCCAAGTTTCAAGTAACTTTGTAACAAACTGAATTGGGCCAGTTAAACGATCACGAGATTCAAGCGATACAGATTTACGAATTAACTGGACTTCAGATTCAACACTTTGGCGCCACGGCAGGAGGGCTTCAGTTTGTATCAACACTTGAGCAAGAGTTAATGCTTTTTCATCATTTCTGTGTGACGAGACAAAATATGACGGCTGGTCCTGCGGAACCAGACCCTGAAAGGGAATATGGTCGTCGACAGTCATTCGACCAGGGATTGGTAACTTTTGATCGAGATAGTTGTTGGATTCCACAAATTTCCCGCTTCTCAAGTCATTCGGCAGTGTAGTTGACTGCATAGCTAAAATCCAAATCAAAAGTTTGTAACTTCCAATTCTATATCATTTAAAAATCCATCAGCCAGTTGATCCAGATGCTCAAACCGGCTTTTTAGATCACTAAATTTACCATCTTTGAGGTGCCACGCTCGAAAGAACAGGGTTAATGAAGATTCTGAAACTCGGTCCCAGAACGCATTAACGTTAGCACTCCATTTTTCTTCTGAGTGATCCAACGCCAAGTTTATTGCCGGGTGAAGGGTTGCGCTTTGGAATGCATCTGATCGAAAACGCCCGCCAAGATTTGATAGGCTTCCAAGATAACTACTTGCGCTTTGATCTAACTCATCCAATTCCAAAAACACATCAGATCTGATTTCAGTGAGTTGGATTTCCAATCTTTCCAAAGTTTCAGTGAGAGCTTTCTCAATTCTAAGTATACATTCCTTACAAAGATCCAAATCGTTAGAGGTCTGTAAATTGGAAAAGCTGATTGTAGAATTTTCTGCAGAAACTTCAGCCTGACCAGCACCGTTAAACATGGAGATATGGACTCGAGTATCCAATACAGACGCGCCCGACACTAAATTCATATTTGAGGCTGAAAGCATGACTATCGAAGATAAGTTGGCTTGAATAGCTTTCAACAAATCCAAAGAACTCCCAGGCAATTCGAATAAAGTTGCCTCAAATCTGATTTCGTAGGTCAGATTCATTCGCTTGAAAGATGCTTTCACTTCAAAGCTCCAGTCTCAAAATCCTACATCCGAAAACCCGTTGCATTTTTGGCCCACCTGTATACCCCTCTCATCTGTGCCAAGCCAAATCCCAATAACTCGGGAGCCCAAGCACCAGAGCACGGTGCCGCGTTCCCCCGGATCCCAACTATACACCTTATCACATACGAAGCGAGATTGAGCAAGTGCGTACCTCACACTATCCTTGGCGACCCAAGGTTCAATTGACTGTCCAGTCGGAAGCCGGCGCATTTCCTTGCCCGAATTGCGCCGCCCGCGGGCGCGTCATATTATCGGCGCAGCGGCGGCCGGGCCGTCTACTTCTGAAGGACCGAACAATGATCATTTATGGTGTCGCCCTGCTTTCCGCCTGCCTCGTGGCGGGCATGCTCATTGGCGAAGGTCTGGGCATCGTTCTGGGCGTGGAAGCGAACGTCGGCGGCGTGGGCATCGCCATGCTCTTTCTCGTGCTGGCGTGCAATTCCGACCGCTTCACGGCTTTGACCGAGGGCGCGGCGGGTTCCGGCGTCAAGTTCTGGAGCGCGATGTATATCCCCATCGTCGTCGCCATGGCCGCGCAGCAGAACGTGGCCGCGGCGATTGACGGCGGCGTGCTTGCGATCACCGCCGGCGTCGCCGCGGTAGCGGTCAGTTTTGCGCTGGTGCCCGCGCTGAGCAAGATTGGAACCGATACGGAATCTGCCGAGGACAGGGAGGAGAGAGCGCCATGATGGAATTGCTGGAAACCGTATTCGTTCGCAATAACCTCGTCGTCGCCTTCGCAGTCGTCGGCGTAACCATCTGGATTTCCTATCTGCTCGCCAACAAGCTCACCGCGGGCCGCATTCACGGCTCGGCCATCGCCATCGCCGTCGGCCTGCTGGCGGCGTGGTACGGCGGAGTCGCGACCGGCGGCAGCCGCGGCGTGGCGGATTTCGCCCTGCTAAGCGGCATCGGCCTGATGGGCGGCGGCATGATGCGCGATTTCGCCATCGTCGCGACGGCCTTCGGCGCGCAATTGAGCGAGTTGAAGAAAGCCGGCCTGGCCGGCGTCATCTCGATCTTCGCCGGGGTCATCGTTTCCTTTGTGGTCGGCGCGGCGGTAGCGGTTGCGTTCGGTTACACCGATCCAACCGAAATCACCACCATCGGCGCCGGCGCCGTGACTTACATCGTCGGCCCGGTCACCGGGGAGGCAATCGGCGCTTCCGACGCGATGATCACCCTGAGCGTGGCCGCGGGCCTGGTGAAATCGATCCTGGTCATGATCGGCACGCCGCTCGTGGCGCGTTTCATCGGATTGAACAACCCGCAGTCGGCGATGGTGTTCGGCGGCCTCATGGGGACGACGAGCGGCGTCGCGGCGGGACTGGCGGCGACGGATCCGAAACTCGTGCCTTACGGCGCGATGACGGCTACCTTCTACACCGGCGTCGGCTGCCTGCTCGGGCCCTCGATCCTGTTCTTCGTCGTCGACGGGATGTTCTAATGGATCCTGCGGCAAAATGGCGGGATTGCCATTTTGGACGGCGCGTGGCGCCGCCCCGCAGGAGCGAAGAACCTGGAAGCCCCGAGTCGCTACGCGCAGGATGACATCAGGGACACATGGCCGGATTTGCAATGTCACATCACGATTTTCATCATCTGGCCGACGGCAACGCGCGCATCGCGCTCGTTGACGATACGGCAAGTCATAGCTACGGCGAGATGAACGCGCGCATCGACCGATTCGCCACCGGACTGCTCGGCGGCCGGGGCGACCTCATCGAGGAGCGCATCGCCTTCTTCCTGCCGGCGAGCCTCGACTACGTCACCTGCATGCATGGCGTGTGGCGCGCCGGCGGCATCGCGGTTCCGCTGAACGTGGCGTCGGCGGCAGCCGAACTCGATCACTATCTGAGCAGCGCCAAGGTCACGCGCATGTTCGCGCAAGCCGGGGCGCCGGACGAACTGCGCGAACTTTGCGCATCGCTCGGCATCGAGTTGCTGACCGTGGCGGAAATGCTGGCGGAGGCGCCGGGCGACTTGCCCGAGATCGATCCGGGACGCCGCGCCATGATGCTGTTCACCAGCGGCACCACGAGCAAGCCGAAGGGAACGGTGAGCACCCACAAGACGATCCGCGCCCAGATCACCACCCTGATCGACGCCTGGTGCTGGACCGAAGACGACGTGATCCCCCTGTTCCTGCCGTTGCACCATATCCACGGCATCGTCAACATCCTCAGTTGCGGGCTATGGGCCGGGGCCACGGTGCATCTGTTCGCCGGGCTCGATATTCCGAAGGTCACCTCACAGGTCGCCGCGGGCGTATACAACGTCTTCATGGCCGTGCCCACCGTCTACGTCAAGCTGATTCAATACCTGGAAAAACAGGATGAGAACGAAGTCGCCGCGGTATGCGCCGGCTTCAAGGCCATGCGGCTGAACATTTCCGGCTCGGCGGCCTGCCCGGTCAAACTGTTCGTGCAATGGCGGGAACTCACCGGCCAGGTTTTGCTCGAGCGCTACGGCATGACCGAAATCGGCATGGGCATCTCCAATCCCTACCACGGCGAGCGGCGCGCGGGCTACGTCGGCCAGCCGCTGCCCGGTGTCGAAGTGCAACTGTTCGACGAATCGCACCGGCCCGTCGAAGGCGAAGGCAATCCCGGCGAAATCCGCATCAAGGGCGACAACGTGTTCCTGGAATACTGGGGCAACGAGGAAGCGACCCGGAAAAGCTTCGTCGACGGCTGGTTCTGCACCGGCGACATGGCGGTGATCGAGGATGGCTATTACCGCATCATGGGCCGCGCCTCGGTGGACATCATCAAGTCCGGCGGCTACAAGCTTTCCGCGCTGGAGATCGAAGGCGTGCTGCTGACCCACGAGGAAATCGCCGAAGTCGCGGTCATCGGCGCCGATGACGAGGTCTGGGGCGAGGCGGTCACGGCATTCGTCGTGACGAAGAGCGGCGGCGAGCTCGATTACGCGGAACTGAAGAACTGGTGCAACGAGCGCATGTCGTCCTACAAGATTCCCAAGCACGTCAAGCGGCTGGACGCCTTGCCGCGCAACGCCATGGGGAAGGTCACCAAACCCTCGCTGAAATCGCTGCCGCCATGATGAGCTTTTTGTCATTCCGCGCGAAGTGACTCGCGGCATCCATGCCCCTCGCCCCTACGGGGCGGCGCTTCGCGCCGTCCAAAATGGCAATCCCGCCATTTTGTCGCAGAATCTCATCTTGACAGTAGAGGCATCGAATTGGGGAGCACGATAATGAAGCGAAGAAACTTCCTCAGCGCCGCGCCGGCAGACGCCGCCATGTTGCCCGCCCTGGAGAGAAGACATGGGACACTCATCGCGGCGGCTTGAACGCAGTGGGCAAGCAAAAGTGCCACGCCGGCCCCATGGCATTGATGCGGATGCGGTGCGGGCCGGGGCCGTCCGAACCTTCGCAGAGATAGTCGAGATGGTCCCAGACTTCAACCACCTCGCCGTCGCCGTTGAGGATGTAGAGGCAGTTCTGCCAGACACGCCGATTGATTTCGAACAGCACGTTGATGCCGAGGGCGCCGGCAAAGCCGGGAAAGTCCTCCGGGATCGGATACGGCAATATGGTCTCGCCGCGCTGGGCGATGATGATGCGATCCGGCGATTCCGCCCACACTCCCGAGTTGCCGCCGAAAGCGACGCCCCTTTCCTGGAAAGGCTGGCGCCACCCGCTGATGATGTCGTAGGAACTCTCGCCGATCGGACCCCGGGCATTGCCCTGCTGGGCCACCGCCGGCGCGGCGACCATACACAGGACTAGCAGCGGCAGGACGAACGGACGGAAATACGCATCGTTGTTTCCTCAGGTCAAGGCCGGTGGCCGGCGCAGGAAAGCGCAATCATGGCAATTTTCCGAGCCCGGGACAACAACTTGCCTGACTCGTGGTTGAGCCAACTATCCAACTGCCAATAACGTCAATTCGGTAACCTGGGGCGGCTTGGGCCGGTCGCCCGCGCCTGACCGACCGGTCTGGGCCGTCGAGGCCGCGAATGACCTTGTAACCGGATCAGTATCTTTCGTATTCGAATCCTTCAAACGCTTTGTTGATCATCGTCTCCAATTGTTGAACCTCGGTATCCGCAAGTTCGGAAAACTCGCCTTTCCGCCTTCTTTCGGACAACACGCCGTTGTTTTTTCTTATGAACAAAATGAGATTTTGCGCCAATCGATCCGGCATGTCGATCAAGTCGCGGACGCCAGCCATGGCCTCGTCGAACCGGCGCAGATATTCAATTTCGTTGGGCAGATCGCGTTCGACCGATTTTTGCACGCAGCCGTAGAGAAACTCGGCGGCTTCAGTACAGTCGAAGTAGCGGTACAAGTCCGCGGTTTCGTTCAACACCTCGACGTTGTAGTTGGGCGTGGCCCGCCATTCGATGAACTGCATCAAGGGCGAGGAATGTGCTTTCAGCGTGGCGCTATATTGCTCAATCCGATCAAGCATGGCGGAAGAAATGGGAAACACCATACCGGGGGGAGAGAATCCGCGATCCGCCAGGACATTGTGAATCAGGCAGCGATGCACACGTCCATTGCCGTCCTGGAAAGGGTGTACATAGACAAAACCGAACGCCGTCGCAGCCGCCTGCAGAACCGGGTCCAGTCCATCGCCGCGCATCCGGTCGTTCGCGGACAATATGCCGGAGCACAAAGCTTCGATGTCTTCGGGGCGCGCGCCAATAAACTCAGGCAGAGGCAGATGGTAATGGTCGCGGTCGCCGAGAAAGACACCGTCTGGACGCAGTCCCTTGAAGACAAGCCGGGAGTCCTCGATCAACACGCTGTGCAAACGGAGAATTTCTTCCATGCTGAGCGGATTCTTGCCAGACTGAATCACCGCTTTTCCCCATCGCTCCAGCCGATTGCGCGGCGGGCGCTCACCTTCGATTGCGAAACTTGCGCGACTGTCAGCCATGAGCAGAAACGAGGCCGCCCGAGCGGCGAGACGGGCGCCGGCGCGGGCAGTCAGTTCTGCGGCGCTGCTTGCCAGACCGGATTGGGACAGCGCTTCGAGCTTTTCGGTTCTGCGAATGACCGGGCACCAGTCGCCATTTCCCAGCAAGTTGTCCCTCACCTTGTGACGGCGCGAAATTTTCGCCTTGCCGGTGAAGTAGGCTCTATCGTCCAACAAGTCTACGGCTGTGGTTTTTGGGGATTCTTCCACATCCAGGGTCTTTCTCGTCAAGGTCTCGTACAGGAACCAGGCGCGGCGCGCATGTACGCCCGCCGGTGTGGATTGAACGTATTTTTTCAGAACCCGAGTCGGAAATGTTTCAAAGGCGCGTTTGAGGATGAGCAAGTCGATGTTTTCGTGGCGCAGGGCAAATACCAGATGCTCGATTACCGAATCGCCCGGCTGATAGCGTTTATCGAATACAATGAATTCGCCGTCGCGCCGCTTGCCGCCGCCGATGTGTTTCTCCGAGATGCAAACCGGTGAGCGAACCGGCGCCTGAAGCTCCAGCGCATCGACCAATGCGGCGAATCCAGCGAGTTGACTGTCCGTCGGGACAGGTCGGCCCTGAAACATCGATTTTTTGTTGATTTCGAGGCGCATGAATCGAAAAACGTTTGTCTTGATCGATAAATATGCGATTTTTCGCTCGCATATCGAATTATAGGCAAATCGAAAATCACTTACCGGAATCGAATAATATCCCAAAACAGAGATTAGTATCGATTTTTGACATAATTTCGCACGCTATGCGGAACAATGAAGGGGGCTTTCAGCGCGCTCCTTTGACGTACTTGTCATACCAGGCGAGATAGCGTTCAAGCCTGTCGAGCTGGAAGGCGGGCTTGCCGATGCCGTGGAATTCGTTCGGGTAGACGACCAACTGTGTCTCGACCCCGAGCCGGCGCAGCGCCTGGTAGAGTTGCTCGGAATTCTGGATCGGCACGTTCCAGTCGTGTTCTCCGCCCATGATGAGGGTCGGCGTGACGACGTTCGCGACATCGTTGAAAGGCGTGATGCGCTCCCAGGCTTCGGCGTTCTCCCAGGGCAGGCCGAGTTCGGCCTCCCACTGGCGCTGGTAATGGTCGTGGCCGTAGTTGGCGCGGTACAGCACCTCGCTCGCGCCGGTGATCGCGCCCTTGAAGCGGTCCGACTTGGTGATGACGTAGTTGGTCAGGATGCCGCCGTAGGACCAGCCGCCGACGCCGAGGCGATCCGGGTCGGCGTGGCCGCGCTCAATGGCGTAGTCGACTCCGGCCATGACGTCTTCGAAGTCGGGGACGCCCCAGTTCGCCCACAGCGCGTGAGAGAAATCCTGACCATAGCCGGACGAGCCGCGCGGGTTGGTCATGACGACCAGGTAGCCTTTGGCGGCGAACAATTGCGCTTCGAAGTTGAAGGCGAAATCGTATTGCGCGACCGGGCCGCCGTGAATGCGCAGCAGGGTCGGATAGCGCATGGTCTGGTCGAAGCCGGGCGGCTTGACGAGGAATCCCTCGATTTCCGTGCCGCCGGGGTTGTCGAATTGCACGTTCTCGACTTCCGCGAGTTGCAATTCGTCAAGCCAGGGCTGATTGGTGAAGGTCAGTTGCCGCCGTCCGGCGCCGGTACCGTAAAACACTTCCGCCGGCAGGTGCGGCTCGCTGATGAGCGTCGCCAATTGTCCGTCGTCGCTCTGGGAATAACCGCGCAGGCTCAATGGACCGTCGATCAGACGGCTGAAGTTCTCGCCGGATATGTCCATGCTGGCAAGATGCCGCTCCGCGCTGTCTTCGAGCACGAACAGGATGTTCTCGCCATCCGGCGCGAAGCGGGGCGAACCGACGTTGCGGTCAAGGCGCGCGCTCAGCACCCGGGCCGGACCGCCCGCGGCCGGACTGACGGCGAGGTGGCCGGTGGCGTACCAGATGAGATTCGGCTCGGTTACGGTGACATGGGCGATCTGACTGCCGTCGGGACTCCAGGCCGGCGAATAGTCCGATCCGGGATTGGTCGTCACCTGGAGCAGGGTCGCGCCGGCGTCGGGATTGTCCGCCGCCACCACCCAGATATCGGTATTGTTGTTGGCGTCGGGTTCTTCGGTGCGATTGCTGACGAAGGCGATGAGCCTGCCGTCGGGACTCCAGGCCGGCTGGGAATCGTCGTAGTCGCCCGAAGTGATCTGCACCGCTTCGTGTTCCTCGCCGGGCGCGACGTCCTGTACATACAAATGCGTCCGGCGGCGGTCGAGATAACCGGCGTAATCGCGCTTGAACTGCAAGCGGTCGATTACCCAGGGCCGGGGTTCGTCGTCTTCCTCTTCCGGGTCCCGAACCACGAGCGCCAGCCGCGATGCGTCGGGCGACCAGGCGTAATCGTTCACTCCCTGCTCGACATGAGTGAGTTGGCGCGCTTCGCCGCCGCGGCGGTCCAGCGCCCAGACCTGGGTCCGGCCCTCGTTGCGCGAGGCCAGGAATGAGAGAAAGCGGCCGTCGGGACTCCATTGCGGACTGCTCGCAGACGAACCCGGACCGCTCATGGGCAAGACGGCGCCGTCGGTGGTGGACGCCATCCAGATGCGGGTTTCGCTGCTGTCGTCCTCGAGGCTGGTCGCGCGCACGGTGTAGGCGACCCAGGCGCCGTCGGGACTGATTTCCGGGCTGCCCACGGCCTTGATTTCAAACAGGTCTTCAGGTTCGAGCAGGCGGGTTTCCTGGGCCAATGCGCCAAGCGCCGACAAAGCCAGCAAGGCGGCGCACAGAGGCTTGTAGAGCCAAACCGAACTCAAATTCTTGAAGATCATTTCGAATGCCTCGATTTGTTTGCTGTCCGGGCGGGTAGGCCCCCACCATATCCGCTTCGCGGATCTGACTCCCCCAAAGGGGGAGTAATCAGTGCCTCGGCGGTACGCGATACTCCCCCTCTGGGGGAGTCGAAACTGCGGAGCAGTTTCGGTGGGGGTTCGCCGGGATTGCCACCATCAGCGATTACGGCGCCCCTTTGACGTATTGCTCGTACCAAGCCAGATAGCGCTTGAGGCGGTCGAGCTGGAAGGCGGGCTTGCGAAAACCGTGGAACTCGCCGGGATATACGACGAGTTGGGTTTCGACGCCAAGCCGCCGCAAGGCCTGGTAGAGCTGCTCGGAGTTCTGGATCGGCACGTTCCAGTCGTGTTCGCCGCCCATGACCAGGGTCGGCGTGACGACGTTGGCCACATCGTTGAAAGGCGACATGCGCTCCCAGCCCTCGGCGTTCTCCCACGGCAGGCCGACTTCCATTTCCCATTCGTATTGATAATGGTCGTGGCCGTAATTCGCCCGGTAGAGCGCCATGCTCGCGCCGGTGATCGCGCCCTTGAAGCGATCCGACCTGGTGATGACGTAATTGGTGAGGATGCCGCCATAGGACCAGCCGCCGACGCCGAGCCGGTCGGGGTCGGCGTAACCCCGTTCGATGGCGTAATCCACGCCGGCCATCACATCCTCGAAGTCGTTCACGCCCCAGTCGGCCCAGATCGCGTGGGAGAAATCGCGGCCGTAGCCTGACGATCCCCTGGGATTGGTCATCACCACGACATAGCCGTTGGCGGCGAACAACTGGGCTTCGAAGTTGAAGGCGAAATCGTATTGCGCGACCGGTCCGCCGTGAATGCGCAGCAAGGTCGGATATTCGAAGCTCTCGTCGAAACCCGGCGGCTTGAAGATGAATCCTTCCACCTCGGTGCCGTCGGCGCTCGGGAATTGCGCGTTCTCGACTTCCGCGAGTTGCAGTTCGTCGAGCCAGGGGCGGTTGGTGAAGGTCAGTTGCCGCCGCTCGTCGCCGGCGCCATGAAACACCTCGGCGGGCAGATGCGGTTCGCTGACGAGGCTCGCGATCTGCCCGTCGTCGCTTTGCGACCAGCCGCGCAGGCTCAGCGGCCCCTCGATGAGCCGGCTGAAACTCTCGCCCGAGGCATCGATGCTCACCAGGTGTCGCTCGCCGCTGTCTTCGAGCACGAACAGCACTTCGCCGCCATCGGGCGAAAAGCGGGGCGAGGACACGTTGCGGTCCAGGCGTTCGGTGAGCACCCGCGCCGGGCCGCCGGCGGCGGGCGATATCGCAAGGTGATCGATGGCGTACCAGATGATCTCGGGTTCGATGACACTGGTGTGGGCGATGAAATTGCCGTCGGGACTCCAGGCGGGCGAGCCGTCGGCGCCCGGATTGTCGGTAATCTGCAGCAGTGTCGCGCCAACATCGGGATTGTCCGCGGCCACGACCCAGATATCGGTGTTGTCGCTGGCGTCAGGATCCTCGGTGCGATCGCTGACGAAGGCGATCAGGCTGCCGTCCGGGCTCCAGGCCGGATCCGAGTCGTCATAATCGCCGGATGTGATCTGCAGCGCCTCCGGCTCCCGGCCGGGGTCAACGTCCTGCACATACAGGTGCGTCCGGCGGCTATCGAGGTATCCGACGTAATCGCGCTTGATCTGCAGGCGGTCGATCACCCAGGGTTTTTCTTCGTCCTCGTCGCCCTCGGTCTCCTCTTCGGGATCGCGGATCACAAGCACCAGCCGGTCGCTGTCGGGAGACCAGACGTAATCGGACACTCCCTGTTCGACATGGGTAAGCTGATTCGCTTCGCCGCCGCGCCGGTCGAGGGCCCAGACCTGGGACTCGCCGTCGTTGCGCGACGCGAGAAAGGACAGGTAGCGGCCGTCGGGGCTCCATTGCGGGCTGTTCGCCGAGGTTCCGGTCCCGGTCATGGGCAGTACGGTATCGCCTAAGGTGGAAGCCATCCAGATACGCGTTTCGGTGTTGTCCTCTTCCAGGCTGGTCGTGCTTACGGTATAGGCGACCCAACCGCCATCGGGACTGATCACCGGGTTGCCCACGGATTTCAGTTCAAACAGGTCTTCCGGCTCAAGCAGGCGGGTCTCCTGGGCGGCGGCGCTCGCCGCCGCCAGCGCCAGCACACCCGCCAGCAGTCCGGACATCAATCTGATCATCTTCTTTACCCTCATGTTCAATTCGGCAAACGATAGGCAACCAGGGCGCCGGGGAAATCGGTGCGCGAGCTGCCGATCTGCACGACGATATATTGCCGTCCGTCGTGCATGTAGCTCATCAGGCCGTATTGGCCGGGAGCGGGAAGGGGAACGCTGGCCAGCACTTCGCCGCTGGACTTGTCGCGGGCGTTGAGCGTCAACGGCCCGTCGGGGAGCATCTGGGCCATGCCTTCGCTCAGCGCCCGGGCTTGCACCAGGATGTCCGGCGTCGCCATCTGGATCGACCAGCCTTCGCCGCCGCTGTTCGGAATGTCCACGCCTTGCAGCAGCGGATGATTGCGGATCGCATCGCGGGTTTCGCCCACCGGCGCCGACCAGAGCTTGTCCCCGGAATTCATCTGGTAGGCGGTAAGCTGATTGTGCATCGGCTTGAAAACGGGCAGACCCTCGATGGTCGGCAATCCTCCGCCTCCGCCGGGCAGCCAGTCGACCACGGTACGACCGGTGGTTGGCGTGCTGTTCGGCGTGGCGCCGCCCTCGCCCGGCTCCGGATAGTTGGGATTGTCGCGGTCGACGCCGTTGGTGGGCCGCATGAAGCCCGGCGCGTTGCAACTGCGGCGATGGGAATTGAACATCATACCCGTAATCGGATCTACCGTCGGCGGATGCGGAATGATGTTGCCGCCGCCCTGGCAGCCCACGTTGTTGATCCATGGTCCGTCGTAACCTTGCGGCAGCGCCGGCACATAGAGCCCGCCGAGCCGGTAGCCGTTCAGGATGACCTGGGCCTGCTCGCGCAATTCCGGCGTGTAATCCATGATGAATTCGTCGGTAATGCCGTCGATGACGATCCTGTCGACGGGCTCCGGCCAGGTCGGATAAGGCTGGGTGGGCGACGTGTAATTGCCGGGGACTTCGGTCTGGATCACTTCCCGGTCCTCGATGGGCCAGATCGGTTCGCCGTTTTCGCGGTTGAAGGCGAAAATCAATCCCTGCTTGGTGTTCTGGATCACCGCCGGAATCGCCCGCCCGTCTACGTTGAGATCCATGAGTATCGGCGCCGCCGGCAGGTCGTAGTTCCATTGATCGCTGCGATGAATCTGGAAATGCCAGGCCCGCTCGCCGGTAGCGACGTCGAGCACGAGCAGGCTGCCGCCGAAGAGATTCTCGCCGGGGCGGTGGCCGGTATAGGATTGCACCGTGGAGGCATTGGTCACCATGTAGACCAGGCCGAGGTCGGGATCGGCCGAAGCCGGCGCCCAGGTGGAGATGTCGCCGGAAAAATACCAGGCGTCGTTATGCCAGGTCTCGTTGCCGATTTCGCCGGGCCGGGGGATGACGTGGAATTTCCACAAATTCTCGCCGGTGGCGGCGTCGAATCCCATGATGTCGCCGGGCACGTTCTCGATGCGCGTCTGGCCGTAACTCGGCTGGTGACCGACCAGCGTCACCACCACGCCGTTGACGACGATCGGCGGCGCGGACGCGGTAACCATGCCGAGTTCACGCGGGATGCCATAGTCGGGATCGTAATCCCCGCCCGCGGTCACATAGTCTTCCCAGGGACCCCAGCCGTCCACCAGGTAGGGAATCAGGTCGACGACCCCGGACTCGGGAAATCCACCGACAGGGAAAGCGGATCCCCAGTTCTCCAGTGGCCGTCCGGTTTTAGCGTCGAGCGCCCAGAGGAAGAAGCCCGGCGTGGTGATATAGATTACGCTGCGGCCGTCGATCTCGCCGTAGGCCACGCCCTTGCCGTAGGCCTGGCGCGGCGAACGCTGGTGGCGGATCGATTCGGGTTCGCGGAAGGTCCACAAGGTTTCGCCCGTGGCCGGGTCGATAGCCACTACCTGGCGCCGGGGCGTCGCCACGGTATACAGGACGCCATCGGCGTAGATCGGGGTTGAGCGCGAGAAAAAATCGACGTTCGGCCCGAAGTTGTCGCTGCGCCAGATCCAGGCCTGTTCCAGATCGGCGAAATTTTCGGCGTTGATCTGGTCGTTGGGCGTATATCGCGTATGGCCGATA
>JANQSV010000224.1 GCA_028279115.1 Pseudomonadales bacterium | reverse complement strand
GAACTTACACCGAAGCGCATCGACGGGATGATCGAAGGGTTGCGGCAGGTGGCTGCGCTGGACGATCCCGTTGGCGAGGTGAGCGGACTGAAATATCGGCCGACGGGGATCCAGGTCGGGCGCATGCGCGTGCCGCTGGGTGTGATCGGCATCATTTACGAGTCGCGGCCGAACGTTACCTGCGAGGCGGCGAGCCTGTGCCTGAAGTCGGGTAACGCGGCCATCCTGCGCGGCGGTTCCGAAGCCCTGCAATCGAACCAGGCTATCGCGGGCTGTATCGGCAAGGGGTTGGCGGAGGCGGGGCTCGATCCCCATGTCATCCAGGTGCTCGACCGTCCCGACCGGGAAGCGGTGGGCTGCCTGATCACCATGCCGGAATTCGTCGATGTGATCGTGCCCAGGGGCGGCAAGGGACTGATCGAACGCATCAGCCGGGAGTCGCGCGTACCGGTGATCAAGCATCTCGACGGCAATTGCCATCTGTATGTCGACGACCGGGCTGACCTCGCCAAGTCGGTCACGGTCGCGGTCAATGCCAAGACCCAGCGCTATGGCACCTGTTGCACCCTCGAATCCCTGCTCGTGGCGCGTCCGGTGGCCGGGGAGTTTTTGCCCGAGGTGGCGCGGGCTCTCGGCGAGTCGGGCGTCGAATTGCGCGGCTGCGCCGAGACCCGCGGCATCGTTCCCGCAGCCGTGCCCGCCAGCGAGGAAGACTGGCTCACCGAATATCTTGCGCCGATCCTCTCGATCCGGGTGGTAGACGGGCTCGACGAGGCGATCGGGCATATCAATCGATACGGCTCGCAGCATACCGACTCCATCATGACCGAAGACCACAATCGGGCGCAGCGTTTTCTCCGGGAAGTCGATTCGAGTTCGGTAATGGTCAACGCCTCGACCCGTTTCGCCGATGGCTTCGAATACGGGCTCGGCGCGGAAATCGGCATTTCCACCGACAAGTTGCACGCCCGCGGACCGGTCGGACTCGAAGGACTCACTTCACAGAAATTCGTCGTACTCGGAGACGGCCATATCAGGCAATGAGCGAACGCGTCGGAGTCTTTGGCGGCATGTTCGACCCGGTGCACGACGGGCACATGGCGGTAGCCCACCACGCGCTTGAACTGCTGCGCCTCGACCGGCTGCTGCTCGTCCCTTGCAATCTGCCCAATCATCGCGCAGCGCGGGTCTGCGGCGCGCAGCGCCGGATCGACATGTTGCGGCTTGCCTGCGCCGGCGAAGCGCGCATGGAAGTCGATTCCATCGAAATCGATCGGGGAGGCGTGTCCTACACCGCGCGGACGCTGGAGCGGATTCACGAACGCCTGCCGCGGGCCGCGCTCGTGCTCGTGCTGGGGTTGGACGCCTTTCTGGGATTGCCCGGCTGGCGCGATCCGCGGCGATTGTTCGAACTTGCTCGCATATTGGTAATCGCCAGGGGAAAACTGCCGATGGATTACGATATGGTGGGCAGATTCGGCGGCGTCATGGTCGCCGACCCGGAGAGATTGTTCGGGGACAGCCGGGGCAATGTGCTGCTGACGGAAGAACCGCGGCTCGACATATCGTCTTCTTGCGCGCGCGAATTGCTGGCCCGGGACCGGGAAGCGCCGCTGCCCGCCGCGGTGTTGGCTTATGTGAGGGAAAATGAACTCTATCGCGCGGAATGTCATGACGGCGCATAATCTGAGCAGCAAACAACTGGCCCGGCGCGTCGAAGACATATTGGGAGATCTGAAAGGCCAGTCGATCAGTTGCATCAACGTGCAGAAACTGACGACGATCACCGATTACATGATCATAGCCACGGGAACCTCCCGCATCCATACCAAATCCCTCGCCGACGAAATCGTCGAAAAAATGAAGGAACAGGGCCAGCAGGTGACCGGAGTCGAAGGACTTCCGGCAGCGGAATGGGTACTGGTGGATCTCGGAGCGGTGGTGGTCCACATAATGCTGTCCCGCATCCGCACCCTCTACGACCTCGAAGAACTATGGAGCCTGAAACCCGCGAGCAGCGCCTGAATATATGTGTAATCACGCGCGCGGAATGACGCCAGGTTGGTGCCGCACAATGTGAGTCGCCAGCCGGTGGCGACGGATCGAGGCCACAAAACCCAGCGAGACTTTGCAGCAAAGATGTACAATAGTATGAATTGCAATGCGGATTCTGCGACTGCGCTTCGCTCCGCGCGGAATGACGGCGGTGTCGCGCCGGGAGACGGCGAATGACAGGCAGATGGCATTTTCGGGACCACGAGGCCGAGCGCCGGCTGTTCAACCGGCGCGTCGTGCTGGCAAGTTCCGTAATTTTCCTGCTGCTCGCCACTCTTGTCGGCAAGCTGGTGAATCTGCAAGTCGTGCAATACGAGTATTTCTCGGCGCGCTCGGACGGCAATCGACTGCACGTGCAATACGTCCCGCCGCAACGGGGCGTGATCTACGACCGATCGGGAACCCTGCTGGCGGATAATCTGCCGGTTTACAACCTGACCGTTGTTCCGGAGGAAGTGAACGATCTTGCGGCCACCCTGGATTACCTCTCGGGCCTGGTCGAACTTAGCGGCAGCGACTTGGAAACCTTTGAAAACCAGTTGCGGCGCAGCCGGGTGCCGTACTCTTCGGTGCCATTGCGCTATGTGCTGACCGAAGAGGAGAAATACCGGGTCGCGGTCAACAGCCACCGCATGCCCGGCGTCAGCATGGAGCCGCAACTCATGCGGCATTACCCCTTCGATTCGCTTGCCGCGCATTCCGTGGGCTATGTCTCGCATATCAATCAGCAGGAGCTCGACGCCCTCGACGAGACCGAATTCGAGAATTACGGTGGTACGACGCACATCGGCAAGACCGGAGTGGAGCGAACCTACGAACATCTGCTTCACGGCCAGGTCGGCTATGAAACCGTGGAGAAGAATAATCGGGGCAGGGTGATGCGGGTGCTGGAAAGCACCGAGGCGGTCGCCGGTAACGACATCGCCCTGCACCTCGATCATCGCCTGCAGATGGCGGCCGAAAATGCGCTCGGAAACTATCGCGGCGCCGTAGTCGCGATCGAGCCCGAAACCGGCGGCATCCTGGCCATGGTCAGCAAGCCCGGATTCGGTCCGCACCTGTTCGTCACCGGCAGCAGCAGCAGGGACTACAGCGCACTGGCCCACGATAACCTCAATAGGCCATGCATTGACCGCAGCATCAGTCCCTACCCACCCGGTTCGACCATCAAGCCCTTCCTTGGGTTGGCGGGGCTGGATCTGGGGCTGGTGGACTACGACTTCACGATCAACGATCCCGGCTATTTCCGTCTGCCGGGCGTTTCCTACCGCTGGAACGACTACACCATGCGCACCGTCATCGGCGGCGGCCATGGCGTGACCGATCTGCGCAAGGCAATCTATCAGTCCTGCGACACTTTCTTCTACGATCTCGGCAACCGCTTGGGCATCGACGCCATGCACGATTTCATGTCGCTCTTCGGCTTCGGCGGCAATCTGGCGCTCGATATCGCCTACGCCCGCTCCGCCGTGTTGCCGTCCCGTGATTGGAAGCTGGAAACGCTGGGAGAACCCTGGTATCCCGGCGATACGGTCAATTCCGCGATCGGCCAGGGCTACGTGCTGGCAACCCCGCTGCAACTTGCCGCCGCGGCGTCGCTGATCGCCAACGAAGGCCGCATGGTCAGGCCGCGCATGCTGAAAAGCGTCAATGGCGAACCATATCGCTTCGAGGGGGAATTTCCGACAGCCGACGTGGTGCTCGAAGACCCGGACTATTGGCGCTACATCCGCGACGCGATGACCATGGTCGTGCATCGGCCTTATTCGAATGTCTTCAGGGACTACGGCACCGCCTATGAAGCCATCGCCAGGGCCGATCCCGACATGACTTACCAGATCGCCGGCAAGACCGGCACGGCGCAGGTGGTCGGCATCAGTCAGAACATTCGTTCGAGCGCGGAGATTCAGGTATCCGACCAGAACAAGGATCATGCACTGTTCATAGCATTCGCTCCCGCCGGACATCCGCGGATCGAGCCTCGGATCGCGCTCGCGGTATTCGTCGAGAACGGCGAACACGGCAGCACCGTAGCCGGCCCCGTAGCAAAGCGAATCACCGATGCCTGGCTGCTCGACATCCTGCAACTCGATCTGACGGTAGAGCCCGAACCGGAACCGGCTCCGTTGAGTGATCCATTGCCTTTCACGCCGTCCGAGGTCGCCGTGGTCGATGAATAGCCGGGATTACACCCAGGTTTCAGGAGGCCCGCAATTGCGGCCGGTCGTGCGGGCCATACGCTGGCTCGCCGCCGTCAAGATCGATTTCTTCCTCCTCGTTCTGGTGTTGTCGCTTTGCTGTTTCGGACTCGCGGCCTTGTACAGCGCTTCGGACGGCGATAGCGGGCTGATCCGGCGTCAGGCATTTATCGTTGGATTGGGCGTAATCGCGATGCTGGCCGTAGCGCAATTCGATATGCGCCTGGTTCGCCGCGTGACCATGTATGTCTATCTCGGCGGTCTGGCCCTGCTTGGGCTTGTATTGTGGATCGGGGTAGAGGCCAATGGCGCGCGCAGTTGGCTCGATCTGCCGGGCCTGCCCAGCTTCCAGCCCTCGGAACTGATGAAAATCATCGTGCCCGCCGTGCTTGCCTGGTATCTTTCCAGCCGGTCGCTGCCGCCGCGGCTCTGGCAAATCATCGTCGCCGGTCTGCTGGTGCTGGTTCCCACCGCCCTGATCGTGCTGCAGAACGATATGGGCACGGCGATGCTCGTGGCCATGGCGGGCTTCTTCGTCCTGCTGCTGGCGGGAATAAGCCTGAAACTTGTCGCCGCCGGGGGCCTGCTGGTGTTGCTGGCTTCTCCGCTCTGGTATGTCTTTGTCGCGCTGGAACATCAGAAGAACCGGATTTTGAGTTTCATCAATCCCTATAACGATCCAGCGGGGGCTGGCTACAACATTATCCAATCGCAGATCGCGATCGGTTCAGGCGGTGTCTATGGCAAGGGTTTCGGAGAAGGCGATCAGTCCAGGCTCGATTTCATACCCGAATCGAATACCGACTTCATTTTCGCCGTGATTGCCGAAGAATTCGGGCTGGCCGGCGCACTCGCGCTTATCGGCTTGTACGCGCTGCTGCTGACGCGCGGCCTGCTGATCGCCGTCAATGCCCGCAACATGTTCGCGCGGCTGCTGGCCGGCGGCATCGTCCTGATCGTCTTTTTCAATGTGTACGTGAATATGGCCATGGTCGTCGGACTACTGCCGGTCATCGGATTGCCCCTGCCGCTGATCAGCCGCGGCGGCACGGCGGTCATCGCCCTCTTTGTCGGATTCGGTCTGCTCATGTCGATCAATGCCCATTCGCACAGATCCCAGTCTCCCCGGAACTAAGTTTTCCGGGATTCAATGGCTTGCGTCATCGAGTCCTAAAAATTCCGCGATTGCGGACGCTACCTTGAAAGCGTGTGCCGGAAATTTCCGATTATGACCGGATTGATTGCAAGACTTGCCGTTCTGGTATTGCTGGGCGCGGTGGCGGCCGGTTGCGGGTCGTCTTCTTCAGGCGGCGGAAGCCGCTATTCGATCTCCCAGGATCGGGCGCCCGCGCGCGGAATCGATCCGGATTCGATTCCGGAAGTCGTTCCCGGACCGGTCATCCGCACCGGCGCCGGCAATCGCAGTCCTTATACCGTGCTGGGGCGGACCTATACCGTGCTGCCCACGGAAGCAGGTTATTCGGAGCGCGGGACCGCTTCCTGGTATGGAGAGAAGTTTCACGGCCACAAAACCTCAAATGGCGAAATCTTCGATATGTACCAGGTTTCCGCGGCCCACAAGAGTTTGCCGATTCCCAGTTTCCTGCGCGTCACGAATCTCGACAACAACCGCAGTATTGTGGTCAGGGTAAACGACAGGGGACCGTTCCACGGCGACCGCATTGTCGATCTGTCTTATGCCGCCGCGGTGAAATTGGGCTTCGCCGACCGCGGAACCGCCAGAGTGCAACTTGAGGCGATCGCCGGAGAGTTTTCCGATTCGCCTTTGGATGCGAGGCATGCGCCGCGCGCCGCGGTCGAAAATCCGTTGATCGACCGCATGGCCGCCGAACTGGTCCGGGTTGAAACAGCGCCCGCGACCGGCGGACTCTATCTGCAAGTCGGCGCGTTTTCCGTTCCAGGCTCGGCGGAAGATCTGTCTCGCCGCGTGCGCGCCTTCACCTCCCGGCCGGTTTTTATCCGCAGTGTCGAAGTCGAAGGTCGCGGCGTGCTGCATCGGGTCCGCGTCGGTCCGGTAAATAACCCCGAGGAGGCGCGGCAATTGACCTTGCTGTTGGTTGCCGCCGATTTGGGAAGCCCTTACACTGTATCGGAGTGACCGAACGAACACGGTCCAATTCGACTGGATGTCTTCTATGCTGTCATCAAGAACCCCTTCAATTGAATCTCCGGCATTCGACGGGAGATTTCTCCTGCCCGCGCTGTTCCTGGCCGCGCTTGCCCATGCCGCCGCTGCCGCCGCCCAGCCGATTATTCCGCGGCCGCCCGAGATCGCGGCGAGCAGTTACATTCTCATGGATGCCGGCACCGGCCACGTGATTCTGGAAAACAACGCCACCGAAGCGCTGCCCCCGGCCAGCCTGACCAAAATCATGACCGCCTATATCGCGATCGAGGAAATCATCAGCGGCAATCTGAGTCTGGACGAGGAGGTGCATATCAGCGAGAAGGCCTGGCGCATGGACGGCTCCAAGATGTTCGTCGGAGTCGATACCTATGTAAACGTCGAGGATCTGTTGCGGGGCATCGTCATCCAGTCGGGCAACGACGCCAGCGTCGCCATCGCCGAACATATCGCCGGCAGCGAAGACGCTTTTGCCGACATGATGAACCAGTACGCCGAAGTGCTCGGTCTCGAACAGTCCTTTTTCATGAATTCCAGCGGCCTCGACAGCGATGAATATTACAACCGGATGTCGGCGCGCGATCTGGCCTTGCTGTCCCGGGCCACCATCGGCAATCACCCCGAGTTCTATCCGATGTACGCCGAACGGGAGTTCACCTATAACGATATTCGTCAGCCCAACCGCAATACCTTGCTGTTCCGGGACCGCAATGTCGACGGTCTGAAAACCGGCTGGACCGACCGCGCCGGATATTGCCTGGTCACCTCGGCGGAACGCGACGGCATGCGACTCATCGCCGTGGTCATGGGCACCGAAAGCGAAAACGCCAGAGCCGTGGAAACCCAGAAGATGCTCACCTACGGATTCCGTTATTACGAGACCTGGAAACTGAACGATTCCGGACAGATCCTGACCAGCGTGCCGATCTGGTCCGGCGAGCGCGATACCCTCGATCTGGGCCTGAACGAGGAAGTGCGCGTCACGATTCAGCGCGGCCGCGGCGAGGAACTCGAAGCCGCGGTAAACATCGACGAGATCATCTACGCTCCCGTTGAAATCGGCCAGATCATGGGCACGGTGGAAATCACCCTCGACGGCGAACCGGTTTACAGCGGCGAGGTCGCGGCCCTGCGGGGCGTTGCCCGCGGTGGCGTCATGAAGCGCATGACCGACTGGTTCAGCTTGAGATTCAGCAACCTGCTTTCAAATTGAGCATCGTGAGCGAAACCGCATTTACGGGAGTGAAGCCCGGAATCGGGTGTTTCCGCACTCCAGCGTCCGAGCCGGCCGTGCGCGATTTCGGACTGGTCGACTATGCTCCGGTCTGGAAGCGCATGGCGCGCTTTGCCGCCACCGCCGGGCCGGAAACCCGGGAGGAAGTCTGGCTGCTCAGTCACAAGCCGGTCTTTACCTTGGGCCGGGCGGCGAAACAGGAGCATCTGCTTGCTCCCGGCGCCGTCCCGGTGATTCAGACCGACCGGGGAGGGCAGGTTACCTATCACGGCCCCGGTCAATTGGTCGTTTACCCTTTGCTCAACTTGCGCCGCCGCGGCATGGGCATCAGGCAATTGGTCGATCTGATCGAGACGGCGCTGATCGCAGCGCTCGCCGAGGCGGGAATAACCGCCGCAACCCGCCCCGGCGCGCCGGGCGTATACGTGGGAGAGGCAAAAATCGCCGCTCTCGGTTTGCGTGTCAGGAGAGGCTGGAGCTATCACGGCCTCAGCCTGAATGTCGACATGGACCTTGCTCCGTTCGGCTCGATCAATCCTTGCGGCTTTCGAGAACTCGAAGTGACTCAGGCGGCCGACCTGATCGGAGCGGATATCGGACTGATGGATCGTATGAAAACCTTATTGACGGAGGCAACTTTGTACCGACTCGAACAATTTCCATTGCGGCGGGGGCGCCCGGCGGCAGGGGAGATCGAACATGCCTGAAAGGAAGCGGAGAAACGTGCTGATCGAAGGGGAAAAACTTCGCGGCGCCGATAAGCTGCGAAGAATTCCTGTGAAAGTGGTTCCAACCAGGGAATTGCCCGAGAAACCGCCTTGGCTGCGCGTCAAGATCCCGGTTTCGCCCCGGATTGCCGAGTTGCGGAGAAAATTGCGCAATCACAAGCTGGCGTCGGTCTGCGAAGAAGCCTCCTGCCCCAATCTCGGAGAATGTTTCAGCAACGGCACGGCTACTTTCATGATCATGGGCGATATCTGCACCCGGCGATGCCCGTTCTGCGATGTGGCGCACGGCAAACCCCGGCCGCTCGATCAGGACGAACCGGTCGAGTTGGCCAAGGTGATTCACGATCTTGAACTGACTTACGTGGTCATCACTTCGGTCGACAGGGACGATCTGAAAGACAGCGGCGCCGGACATTTCGCCGCCTGCATCCGTGAAACCCGGCGCCTGAACCCGGACATTCAGGTGGAAATCCTCGTGCCCGACTTCCGCGGCCGCATGGATATCGCGCTGGAGATACTCGGGCTGACGCCGCCGGACGTCTTCAATCACAATCTCGAATCCGTGCCTCGCCTGTATCGCAAGGTCAGACCCGGAGCGGATTATGCCTGGTCATTGCGATTATTGAAGGAGTTCAAACAGTTGCACTCTGGCATACCTGCCAAATCCGGGTTGATGCTCGGTCTTGGAGAAACACTGGAAGAAGTGCGCGAAGTGATGCGCGACCTGCGCGGGCACGATGTGGACATGCTGACGCTTGGCCAATACTTGCAACCGAGTCGCGACCATCTGCCCGTTGCGCGCTTCGTGCATCCGGGCGAATTCGACGCCTTGCGGAAATACGGCGAGTCGCTCGGCTTCCGCCATGTCGCCAGCGGGCCTCTTGTGCGCTCTTCCTATCACGCCGACCAGCAGGCCAGCTTGTTGCGCAGCGCCTGAGGCATGCAAACGCCGCCCCTGATCTGCGCCGCTGTTCGCATTGGCGGCGGTTGGAGCTTGCCTGCTGCTGGACAACAGGCTCTGGTTCGGACGTCAATATCTGCTCATACCGCGCCGCACTGTTTCTGCCCGTGCTGCTGGAAGTGCCCGTGAAACGTCAAGATTGATTTATTGCTTCTTACTCAATACTTCTTTTTTTCGGAACATTTTTGGCAACCACCACCGATTCGTTGCTATCTTGCTCCAGCATCAATCAGCATTTGTTCCAATGCAAGGTTCTCGGCGTTCCTGGCATCCCTAAGCGCATACCTTCCAATATCGCCGGTTGCGTCCGCCCCCAAAGAGAGCAACTCCGCCACCGCATCCGTTTGTCCCATGAAAGCCGCCTGTCTCAGTGCGGTGCGATGCAATGATTCCGGAGGATAGTAGTTTATGTCCGCCCCGGCGGCCACCAGCGCCCGAATTACCTCCACATTGCCGGACAATGCGGCTTCATGCAGTGGACTGTAGCTGTAACGGTTGGGGTCGCTGGTCATCGAGTTGACATTTGCTCCAGCGTTGATCAGCGCCTGAACCATTTCAAGGTTTCCGTTCCGCGAAGCATTATGCAAAGGAGTTGTGCTGCCATCAAGAGGCATCGAATTGGGATCGGCTCCCGATGCAATATAGGCGAGCACAGTAGGCAAGTCGTCAATTTTACTGGCATGGAGAATGTCCGTATTCTGATTCGCTATCAGATTTTCTTGTATCGCAAAAAGTTCCGCATCATGAACATCCAGCAAATATTGCGAGTGATTTCGATATATTTCCATCTGTTCGACAGAAAGGAATTGTTCAAGACTCTCTTCCAACTCGGAATCTGTCCTGGCAAGGAGATTCCATTCGGTTCCACTGATCGTTCCCATCAGCATTTGATGCGTCAAATCTGAATTGTATGCCTTATGACCAATCCAGGTTTGCTCGAACCGAAGTCTATCGCTGGTAGACATACCCATTTCCGCGGCAACATGGCTCCACTGTTCTTCGTACCTCTCTCTGGCAAGAGCGAAAGGATCGGGCTGGTAATCTATTTTCCGAATAATATCAGCGTAAGCTGTTGTATCCTGGACTTGACCACTTTCCGCCAGAATGGAAATGGGCTCTGTTGTACCAATACTTCGTCGAACTTCCGCAGACACATTCGGAATCGCTTCTTCCTCCAAGACCCGAGCAGGCAACGAATGGCTACCCGGATCAATGACATGACCAGTTTCCACATCAGTCTGAACTGCAAGCCAGGATAGCAATGCAACAGTGGCGAACAAAGAAAAAATAATCGTGATCTTGCCTTTCATCATAATTCCACCCATATTCTGGTCTCAATCATGAGCTTCCCCGCTCCCGCATCGCGCTCAGCGCATTCAGTCTTCACAATCGATCTCTATTGAACCATCTTTGTTCTCCCTGCTATCGCACTGGTTTCCCGAACCGCCCGATCCGCCGCCAGAACTTACTTCGATAATTGTGACTTTTGTTTTGGGGAGGTCGTAATTGACCTCATGAATCAATTCATTGATTTCATTCTCGTTTGTATTGGATCCTAATACAAGGCCTCCACCTCCGGAAGATGCGGTGTTATCGTCCGTTGTGGATTCTGGGGGATTCAGCCGCTCATTCGCCGCTCTCTTGCACGCGCTTACTGCGGAATTAGCTCTTGACTGAGCTATTTCAACTTCGTTTGTGTACCAACTAGTGGCACTCGACAAATCTCCCCTATATCGTTCTTGAGCCTCGATTCTGTCAACTCTAACAAAGGTTTGATCTTCGCGCTCATCAATTTCGTTGGTTGTGTTTGTATAAATCGTTAGGGCAGCCGTTTCCGCAGTACCCAGCGCATCGTTTGCAAGTCCAAAGCTCACATTGTAATTGGCTTGAGCTGTACCGAAACAACTTCGTTCTTCAAAATCCCTGCCGGAAGACGCATCCACAGACCAATACGCATTAGCGCCATTCTGTACAGATACCATATGAAATGCAACAAAAATCAATGCAATATACACAATGGGGAGGAAGTCAAGAAATGTTGCTTGTTTAGTCATCGAAATTTTCCTTCTTCATTTCTGACCGGGACCGCTGCCGCGCCTTGGCCCTGTCCACTCGCAACCGCACACTCTTCTCGTCTTCCACCGGGAGCGATTCCGCTCCCTGGGCAAGCAGCCTGACCGGCAGTTCGCGCCCGTCGCGCAGCACGGCCACCGCGCCGTCCCAGCTCTTGCACACAGTCCACCAGACGGCAACGGTTCGAAGCCGCTTGTCGGGCGGGGAATGCCTGCCGAAGGCCAAAATGAGAATTGCCGCCACTTTGCTTTGGACTTTGAGCGCACGCGCATGCTATGTAAGAATGCCGCAATCGGTTTGCGTCAAAGAGGCAGGAACTTTCTCATGAACAAGTTGGCGGTACCGGCTTGCGCGGCAGCCTTGCTTGCGATGCTTGCCGGCCTCATTCCCGACGAAGCCCGGGCTCAGCCGCAACAGGATCTTCGCGACCGGAAAATCGTCCATCTGTTGCAGGAGCCGCGATATCGCACCGTGTTCAAGAACGGCGACATCTACCTGCTCGACGTGCGGGTGAATCCGGGGGATACTTCCTTTCGCCATACCCATGACGCGCCGCTCATAACGACCTCGATCAGCACGGCCAGCGTAATCGCAGGATTTACCCGCACAGGCGAAAACGAACTGCTCTACGAATGCGCGGTGGAGGACGATGTCGCGTATAGTCGGCCCTGGAGCGCCCGGATTCCGTTTCGGATCGGCGAGCGAATCTTCGAATATGTCTGTCATGAAGGCAATTACGCCTTGCCCGACATTCTCGCCGGCGCCAGGCAACAGGAAGTGGACGAGAATTGAACCCCCAAGACACACCAGGCCTGACAGCCGGCGATAGCAGTTCGGCAACGGGCCGCGGCGAATTCAGTTCGCGGTTCGGCTTCCTGATGGCGGCCTCCGGTTCCGCCGTGGGTCTCGGCAATATCTGGGGCTTTCCGACGAATGCCGCATCCAACGGCGGCGCGGCTTTTCTCTTTACCTATCTCATTATGGCGTTCGCTTTGGCCTATCCGGCGCTGATGGCGGAACTCATTATCGGCCGCCACGCCAAGGCCAACTCGATAAAGGCCTTGCAAAGCATCTCGCGAGGACCGAAAACCCGCGCATTTGCCATGTTCGTCGGTACGCTCGGCATCCTGACCGTAAGTTTCATATTGAGTTTTTACGCCATCGTCAGCGGCTGGATGATGGCCTTCTTTCTCGATCCTATCGCGCGGCTGACGGGAATGACGGAGGCGGCAAGCTGGCTCGTCACCGACAGCGAATGGCGCAACGGCATTTTCGTGGTGCTGTTCATGGCGTTGACGATTCATATCATCCGCGCGGGAGTAAAGAACGGCATCGAACGCTGGGCTTCGCGGCTGATGCCGATGCTGATCCTTATTCTGTTACTGTTGATCGTCTACGTGTTGACTCTGCCGGGAGCGGCCGACGGTTTGCGCGCCTACCTGGTGCCGGATTTCTCCCGGGTCGCCAATCCCCGATTGCTCGTTGACGCCATGGGACAGGCCTTCTTCTCGCTCTCGCTTGGCGTCGGCACCATGCTGATCTACGGTTCCTATATCAGCAAGCGAGAAAATCTGCCGGTAACCGGCAGCCTCGTAGCCTTGCTCGATATCGGTATCGCGGTGATCGCGGGCATGCTCATCCTGCCGGCGATGTACGTGGCGCTCGCGAGTGGCGTGGAGATATTCAATCCCGACGGCAGCCTCGTGGCGGGACCGGCCCTGATCGTATCGGTGCTGCCGGAGTTGTTCGGCGCCATGGGAGCCGTGGGCATATTCGTCTCGCTGGCGTTTTTCCTGCTGATGACGATCGCGTCGCTGACGTCCTCGATTTCAATGCTCGAGGTGCCCGTGGCGTTCGCGGTCGAGTATCGGAACATGAAACGGGGCGGCGCGGCGCTGCTTATAGGGGCGATCGTTACCTGTTTTTCTCTGGTTATCGTTCTCAATTTCGATCCGCTTTTCGATCTCGTGGTGAATTACGCCACCGAGGTGAGTCAGCCGCTGCTCGGTTTCTTCTTTTGTATTTTCGTTGCCTGGATCTGGCGGCGCGACGCGGTGCTCAAAGAGATTCTGCAAGGGTGTCCGGAAGCGGAATCGGGGGTGTTCTGGAAAATCTGGCCGGTGTATGTGAAGTTTGTTTGTCCGGCGGCTATTCTTCTGGTTTATTTGGGATAGTGTGTCGGTTGGTTCTTGGCTTCGAGCCGCCGCCGTTGGGTTGCGGGATTGGGTGACCGGATACGGGCGGCGATTTCGATATAATGGCCACCGATTTTTCCGATCTGGCGCGGCAATTGGGCGCTTGAACGATGCGACACCGCGGAATAGCTTCGGTGCGCAAGAAATGAGGCATTGGCACATGAACAGATATTTGAAATTATTTCCGGGAGCGGCACTGTTGCTTGCCGCGCTTGCGGCCTGTTCCGGCGAGGATCGGGCGCCGGCGCAAGATTCCGACGCCGAGCCTGAAGCGGCAGTGGAGATACAGGTGGCCGACAATCCCTTCTTCGCGGACAGTCCGCACTATTTCAATTTTCCACCTTTCGATCTGATCGCGAACGAGCATTATCAGCCTGCTTTCGAGCGCGGCATGGCCGAGCAGATCGCGGAAGTGGAAGCTATCGCCGGGCAGGAAGCCGCGCCGGATTTCGAAAACACGATCGTCGCGCTCGAGTTGAGCGGGCAATTGCTCGACCGCGTGGCCTCGGTTTTCTTCGCCTTG
>JANQSV010000291.1 GCA_028279115.1 Pseudomonadales bacterium | reverse complement strand
GGAAATCTATTGCGCCATGGCCGGCGCGGGCTTCGATTTCATCTGGATCGAAATGCAGCACAGCCATCTCAATTACACCGACGTGGCGCGCATGATCTTCGCCTGCCGCGACGCCCCTGCGATTCCCTTCATTCGCGTCCCCGACGCGACCGAAGGCGATATCCAGAAAGCGACCGACATCGGCGCCCTCGGCATCATCGTGCCCATGGTCGACACCGCGGAGAAAATGGAAAACGCCGCGCGTTTCGCCAAGTATCCGCCGGAGGGACGCCGCAGCCAGGGCGGCGGCCAATACGGCGCGATCTGGGGCGGCGGCTATCGGCAGAGCGCCAATGACAACATCATGGTCATCGCCATGATCGAAACCGTGGAAGGCGTGGAAGCCGCGAATGAAATCGCCGCGGTCGAAGGCGTCGACGTGGTGTTCGTCGCCAGTTCCGACCTCGGCAGTTTCAGCGGCGGGCGCCAAGGCGAGCCGTATTACGAAGGTCTGGTGGACAACGTAGTCGGCGCGACCAATGGCGCGGGCAAGTATCTCGGCGGACCCTCGGCCTGGATGACGTCCCGGGAAGGCTACAATTTCTTCCAGGCGCCTGGCACCAACGCGATCATCCGCGCCGGAGCGAGGGTGATGCTTGAAGATGCCGACCCTTGCCGATTCCTGCCCTCGGGCGCGACCCCGGTCCAGGGCGAGGATCCCTGCCCCTGAGAAAGTAAGGAATTTTTGATGTCAAACGTAAGCTATTTTCAAAGATTTTCGCAAAGAGAGAATCATGTAACCAACAATACACTGCTTGTACTGAGACATTTTTATCGCGTATCAACTCAGAAATTCGAAAATGTATTGTCAGATCTTATTGAGGAAAGCGACGAGCTATCTATCGGACCAAATTTTAGTCAGCAGGAAAGGTTAAATGCCAGTATTCCCGACGCAGGCATACATCAAGCGCCTTTGAGCATTTATATTGAAACCAAAAGAGGGGAGGATGTTGATCGCGATCAATTATTGCGACATTTGAAATCGATTGAAGAAAGTAGACATCCGCATTCGCTTTCAATTTTGCTAACAATAACCACAAGGCAACTCGGACAAGGAATAATCGAAAGTATCAGTAGAAGTACGAAAGTGATTCTTGCCTCTACAACTTTCAAAGATATTGTTGATTCTCTTCGGAGGAACTGCGAAAAACACGAAACAGAATTATTTGAGATTTTGGAAGACTACATTGATTTTATTTCAAGTGAAAATTTGTTGCCTGGCGACATATTGACTGCATTTCCCTGCGGAGTCACGATTATGGAAAACAAGAAGCACCAAGTATATTTTCAGCCATCTTATAGACCATCAAAGAAAGATTCGAAATATATCGGCCTGCATGGAAATAAGAAAATTTCTTGTATAGGAAGGATCAGTACTGTTGTAGTTGGCACAAAGGAAAACGATGGTGATTTCACCGCATAAGATACAGAGAAAGGCGAGTTATCAAGCGAACAGCTTTGTAGATTAAAACAATCTATTGAGGATTGCCATCAACACTATGGCACATTTGCTGAGAGTGAGCATCGATATTATCTATTCGAGGAGATGTTCGAAACTGAATTCATCAAATCATCCAAAGACGGGATGTTGAATTTACGAAATTTTGACCTATCTGATTATATTGAAAATTATGATCAAGAATATTCAACCGAAGAAATTTCAGAAAAATTGCGCAAAATGCGTTGGAGTTAGGTAGTATTGATAACTTTTTGGGAACTATTCATCTAACTTGACGTAGTCGGATTTTCCCTTCACAAACTCTACCAACGTTTCAGGAGATTATTGCTATGTTAGGACCGGGCAAATCATCATTCAGGAAATGCATAAGCCTTGTGCAGGCGTTGAACATGTTCGCCACGTAAGAATTGATCATAGACTGGTTTCAATGGTCCAGAAAATCAAATTGAATTTTGGCATCCACATCCCTCACTTGATGCAATTTGACAGGAGTTAGATTAACCCGAATCGATTCAGTATTTGCTGGTATCTACACTGCCACATTTAGGCTTTCATGACTCCCAAGATCGTATATCGATGTAGCCATGTCATTTCCTCCTTTAAGTTTATTGGTCGTTCTGGAGTTCGGCGCGTTCGTCCTCGTTCTTGGTTTCGCCTTCCTCCTTACCAGAGGAAGAAGATTTTGCGCTTCGATTGCCAAACCAGAAAGCCACGATTGATGCGGTAAGCGTGGTCAGGCCGGTATATATCGTGAGGAACCCGTTGTTAATTTCCGCTTCTTCGTGGAATAAGGCTAGAAGCCCGACAAGCGTAGTGAATCCAATGTAAAACCAGACGATTGAGTAGGTCACACACGGACGAACCATCGCTTTTTTGTAATCCGCTTGTTCTTTCATGCCCATTATATTGCTCTCCTATGGCCTGTAGTTTTCTGGGGTTGTTTTGCATTGCTTTCCCTCCTTTGGAATTGCTGGTTAATCTTGGTGGGTTCTCCGTACCTTTGTGGGGCGGTTGTCCACAAACTCAACGCTGTACACAGCATGGCAGTATGAGCGAGGACAGCGAACGGGAATACCTTGATGATTCGGAATTCCTGAAGCCAATAAGACTTGTCCGCATTCGCATATCCACGCAGCGTTGTTACCATTCCTTATGCCGTTTTCTATTTGCTTGATTTTCTGATAAACCATGTCCAACCTCTCATTGAGAACACTTTTCTTCATTGACGCGCAGGTAATCATCAATGAAGAGATCGATGCTATGGGATAGTGCAGAAAGAATATGTGTGGAAACTTGCCCATGAATGCCAGTCACTCCTGCCTCCCAAGTGCCAGTAAAAAGTGTCTCACCACTAGCAGAATCGTCAAGTCTTTTGCGGTACTCGACATCTAAACTGTATGCTTCTCCTGCAACATTTACAACCACTGATAGTTGGCCGGGGTTACTTGAATAATCTTCGGCGAATATGCGTGCAGAGCGCAGTCTACTGCGGACAGCAACTTCAATATCTTCGATTTCAAGCCCAAGCCTCTTCGTGCCACTGGGCAAATCCGAAACCAACATGACGACTGGTCGGCAATAGTTCCAAAGACGAAAGCGGTCCCATCTTTCCATGAAGGTAAAAGATTGGTCACCATCCTGCCCAAAAGCGACAGGAGCAGTAAAAATCAGAACCAGTAACAACAACATTCGGCCCAAGGCCAATCTCCAATGGAATCAAGTTACAAGCGGAGCATTCTGAGAAGTTGCGCTGGCTAAGTCAAGCACTATATAACTTCCCTTTTCTTGTCATTCAGCCGTGACAGGCTTGATGCTATCAAGCCCGAAGTCTCCTAGTCGCTGCCTGGTTCCGATTTCAGCGTCCCTATCTGGACGAGATTTTTCAGTTGTCCGTTCGACATCAATGCCTCCAATGAGCAAGATCCTGGGTTGCTCCAGCACCCGGGCTAGAAAGTGACTCCCACTCCCAAGCCGGAATTCAAATTCCACACTGGTATACAGCGTGGGGTTTATTCGCCGGCCCAAGTTCTTTTCGACATCGGACAGATGTGAGTATAGGCTCTCAATAATCAAATCGTCTGAAACGAGCAGCAAATCAATATCGCTGCTCGCCGTGTCCGAATGATTCGCGATCGAACCGTAAATCAAGGCGAGGGAAATCCGTGTCTCAATCGTCTGTAGCGCGGTACGAACTTGCTCCGCGACGCCGAGTGTCTTGTTCACTATCGAGCAAAGCTCGTGGAATACCGGCGAATCCGGGTTGGCCTGAAAGTGCTTTCGGTTCCCGCGACGCTTCGTTACAACCATCCGACTCTTTTCAAGTCGAGCTAGTTCGCGCTGCACCGCGCCGCGTCCGATGCCGGCAAGTTCAATCAGTTCAGTCAGAAAGAAACTTCGCCGGGGCTGACCGAAAATCAGCCCGAACAGGCGTTGCTGGGTTGCCGTGAACATCGAGCTTGCCATGGATTGTGAGGTTACGTTATGCATACGCATACAAGATCACCCCGCCAACCAAAGTTGGTCAAACTATTTCGTACCCATAGTGGGTATTTTAGTACCCATATTGAGTACGTCAAGATGCAATGAAAGGGGAAGGAAGGAGATTCTGCGACTCCGCTTCGCTCCGCGCAGAATGTCAACAAACAATCCGTGCGGGACGCGGTTGCCGACGGTCCAGACGCTGCCAATTAGGCAAGGGTTGGCGAAGTCAATCCCAAGGATTCAACACCTTAACACCCGTTGCCTCGAAATCACGACTGTCCCGTGTCGCTACCGGCATTTTGCGGACCCGGGCGGTAGCCGCGATTTGTGCATCGGCGACGTTGAGCCGCCGCCCCTTTCGTTCCGCGGCGGCCACCAAATCGCCATAAACTTCCGCGGCGCGCTCGTCGAACGCGAACGTTCGACCCTTGAATTGCTCTTTCGTGGATTGCCAAAAACCGAGCAAGCGGGTCCTTCGGGCGCCTTCGGGAATCCGTGCGACGCCAAAGCGCAATTCAGCCAGCGTCACGGCTGAAATTGCAAGGCGTTGCTCATTTTCCTCCAACCATCCCACAACGCGCCTTGAGGGCGTTGGCTTGGTCAGTTCGGACAGGACGTTCGTATCAACCAGAATCATTTGAGTTCAATGTCCGGTATCGGCTGATCGTGGTCCTGCAAATACGGTTCAAGGTCGTCACCCGTCTCCAATAGCGCAATGAGGTTGTATGGGAATTTCGAGTTCTGCTCAGTATCCACGGTTGCCGAGTCCAGAATCGAGCGCACAAGCGCCTCAAGGCTACATCCGCGCCGTACGGCGTGCAGCCGGAGTCTTTCCTTGGTTTCCTGAGATAGATTGCGAATCGTGATGCTGGCCATGACCGCCTCCTTTATGCCTCCCACAATGATTGCATGCAATCAAAAATACTTCAATTCCATCTGAATCAGCGCGGGACGCGGTTGCCGGCGATCCAGACGCTGTCGATAAGGCGGGTGTTGGCGATATCCTGCGCCGGATTGCCGTCGAGCACGATGAAATCTCCCCAGTTTCCGGGCTCGAGCGTGCCGATCTCGCTTTGACCGATGCACCGCGCCGCCTCCCCGGTGGCGGCGCGAATCGCATCCAGCGGGCTCATGCCCGCGTCTACCATCATCTGCATTTCCTCGTGCTCGAAATAGCCCTGGAAGCGAGCCGGCGGGCCGGTGTCGGTGCCCATGGCGACCAGCACGCCCGCATCGTGCAATAGCCCCACATTGACGAGCGCGTTCGGCAAGTCCGCCTTGTATTGCCGGGAGGCGGCGCTGTTGCGAATCCCCGAGCGATATTCGGGCGTGCTCAACTCGGCGAGCACCGCCGGGTCGGCTTCAGCCAGGAAAAAGGGGTCGGAGAAGAAATCGGGCTCGGTCTCGTATACGAATGTCGAAACGTCGCGCATCATCGTGGGAATGTAGCGGGCGTCGTTCTCGATCATCAATTCGATGAAGTCCCGGTCGACTTCGAGGTCGCGCACCGAATGGGCGATGATTTTGGCGCCAGCCTCGAGCGCCATGCGCGCGTCTTCCAGGTAGTAAATGTGCACCGCCACGGGCAGGCGGCGGAACCGCGCAGGGTGGTGCGGGTCAACAGGAGCAGCGCGGGGAAGCGGCGAAACTTCATGCATCTGCCTCGATTGACTGTTAACTGTCTGTCCGAGAAGGACTTTTTGAATAATGGCGCACCCGAGAGGATTCGAACCTCTGACCACCTGGTTCGTAGCCAGGTACTCTATCCAGCTGAGCTACGGGTGCGTTATCGCGATGCTTCCGCCGCCGGGTTCCCGACAGCGGGAAGTGGCGGATTCTACTAGAAACCGCCGCGCCATGTCAGTGCCGGGTCTGTAGTAACATTGATCGGGACATGAATCCCGGGATTCCAGTAACAGCGATTGTTGCCGCCGCCGGCCTCGTCCTGCTTTCACTTTCCGCCGAAGCCGACTACGAAGACGGCGTGAACGCCGCGCTTGCGGGGGACTTCGAAACCGCCTTTCGCGAGTTTACGATCGCGGCCGAAGAAGGTCTCGATCTGGCGCAATACAATCTCGGCATTTTGTATTTCACCGGCCAGGGCGTCGAGCAGGACTTCGATGCGGCCTTCCGCTGGACCGAAGCCGCCGCCTTGCAGGGCCATGCCGCCGC
>JANQSV010000279.1 GCA_028279115.1 Pseudomonadales bacterium | reverse complement strand
TGCCTCGCACGCCCGCCGCACCCCGCGCCACCCGGCGGCGACTCACGCCCCGCGTTACCCGCGATCTGTCATTCTGTTTTCTTGGTCTGCTTCTGTTTCTGTTCCGCATTCCCGTCCACGCGCAGGATGCGGTCGAAGAATTGTTGCAAGCGCTTGCCGGAGAGATTCCCGCAACCGAACTTCAGGTCGCACTCAATTTGAATAAGCGCGAACTCGGCTCACTCGACGCGCCGCGTTTGGGCGGCTTCGCCGACTTGCCGGCGGGCGAGTATCCAACGAGTGTGGAACTTGAGGCCTGGGAAGCCGCCTTCCGGTCCGGTGAAATCGGCGGCTTGATTCTGCATTCCGATTCCAGAATCTATCCGTTCCCGGAACCGGCAACAGGAATCCACGAGATCGTGTTGGATCATCGGATGTGGTGGAACTACTTCAGGGAGTGGACAGAAGAACTTGATCGCAGTCGGATCTTTGTCACATTTGCCCGCGAAGACAGGGCACTGGTTTCAAGGATCGGTCGAACGGCGCAATCGGCAGGATACGACTATGTAATCGCGATAGAGGAAGAAAACTCGCTGGCGTCGGTGTATGCTGGACCTTACTACGCCACCGCGCAGCATCGACTCGCCATAGACTCGCGGTTCGCTCGAAGACTGCGAACCGACGTCACCGAAATCGAATTGCTCGGCGAGCGGGCGCGGCGCGATTCCGTTTCGGTATTCCGCGATCCGGTCAACCGCGACGACCGCGGTCTTTCGCGCAACGAGCCCAGAATTTTCCGCAAAATCACCCTCGGCGACGAGTTCAATCAGCCGACCATCGAGGAGATCGTCGTTCCCGGCGGCATCGCCCTGGGCGAAAGCGCCGAGATTGATTTCACGCCCGTCGAACTCGTTTTCAGTGGCGCCAACACCGCTTTGTATCCAATTGATCCGGATACCGGCGAGATCGATCTGAATCGCGGTTCTTTCAGTTTGCGCGGACTCGATCAGGATACCGGCGAAGTCGTGGTTCGTGAATTGCCGGAAGACGATCCGCGCTTGCTCAAAAGTCTGTTCGATCTGGCGCGGCGTTCGATCAGAACCCGATCCGACGCGGTCGTGGATCTCGACATTGACCAGCGCGTCAGCATCTCTTCGGCCTTGCGCGACACCGATGCCGGTTATGCGTTTCTGTTCGCCGACACCCTGCCTTTCGAACATCTCGATTATCTGCCGGTGACCAAGAGCGTGATCATCGATACCGACGTGTCCTGGAACCGGAGCGGAGTCGAAAACGGCTTGCCGCTGGAATTCGAAACCGGTTTCGAAGTGCGTTTCCTGTCGGCGGACAGCATGCGTATCGCCCAGACCCGGCTGGCGCTCGAATACGAATATGATTCCGCAAGCGGCGCGGTGCGCCATGACGGCAACTGGGGCCGCTATGGCTCGCGCTTGCGCGAAAGCACCGATGTGGACGGTCTCGGCGCGGGTCTTACGGAATTCGCCCGATACGCGGGCTGGGTCGCGCTGTTCCGCCGGTTGGAACAGGACGCCGTGCCATTCCTGAAAGGGCGTTATGGATTCATGAAGATCGACAAGGCGGGCAGGGAGACGCCGCGCCGTTTCCGGTAGAATATGTCCAAGGTAACGACGGCATGAATATTCGGTTCGGCATCGCGATGGTCTCAAGCAGCCTGCTCCTGTTGGCGGGCTGTGCGGCTATCGACCTCGAAACGGACTACGAGTTCGATCCCGCCCTCTACGCCCAGGTGATCGACCAGACCAGCGACAACTATCCGGAAATCGACCCGCTGTCCCTCGATGACGAGATCAAGCAGTGGCTGCACGAAAACATGGAAGTGGAGGGGCGCGGCGAAGAATACCTGGTAAGCACCTTGCAGGACCTGCTTTACGGCGAAGATCATCTGAACATCCAGTATTCCGACGCGAAAACCCACACGGCGGTCGAAATCTTTCACGCCAGGGAGGGCAATTGCCTGTCGGTGATGAATCTCTACGTCGCCATGGCCCGCCATGTGGGGCTGGACGCCAATTTCCAGACTGTCGAAGTGCAGCCCAGTTGGGACCGCCGCGGCGATCTGCTCGTGGTGAGCCAGCACATCAACGCTACCGGCCGGCTGAGCGCCAGGGAGTATTACGTAGTCGATTTCACGCCCGAAATCGCCTTGCAGTCGATGACCGAATCCATAGTTTCGGACGCGGTGGCGAGATCGCTGTATTTCAACAATCTGGGCGTGGAAGCGCTGGTTGCCGGCAATACCGCGCAGGCCATGGGTTACATCAAGAACGCATTGTTCATCGACCCGGCCAACAGTTTCGCCTGGAACAATCTCGGCACGGCCTACCGGCGGTTGGGCAATGAAGAATTGGCCGAGTTCAGTTACCATTTTTCCTTCAATCTGGACAATACCAACGCGACCGCGATCAACAATCTGGTAAAACTCTTTCGCATGCAGGGCGACGAAGACCGGGCGAAGCGATACGCGAGCGTCATCGACAGATTCAATCAACGCAATCCGTATTTCCAGTACGCCCAAGGTAGAAGGGCGTATGAACAAGGCAACCATGAAGCCGCGCGCTCGCACTTCCAGCGCGCCATCAGACTGAAACCCTTCGAGCCGAGTTTTCATACCGGCCTGGCGATGGCTTATGTTCAGCTCGGTGAATTGAACCGGGCGCGGGATGCTCGCATCGAGGCGGAAAAAATTCTTGCCGCGAGCTCGGAAGTATACCGACCGAGCGATCGCAGATTACGCATCTTCGATCGTGATTCCATTCTCAGCAGTTCTTCTCCGGGATTGACGATACGACTGCGCAGGGGAACACCGGTTGAACCCGCCCACAACTGATGGAGTGGATGAGCAAAACGGAAATGGAACTTTGGCTGGGAATGGCGCTATTGACTGGCGTTCCTGTCTTGCTCGCGGGATGTGCGGGAACGAATATCGAAACGGATTATGTCTTCGAACCCGCCCTTTACGATCAGGCGATCAACCAGACCGGCGACCGTTTCCCCGAAATCGAGCGCGCCGCCGAGCGTTTCAATCGGCGCAATCCCTACTTTACTTTCATTTCAACGGGGGCTTGAACGCGTACGTCGAAGGCGACTACGAATCCGCCCGGAATTTCTTCGAGCGCGCCATCGAACTGCATCCATACGAAGCGGATTTTCACTTGGCATTGAAGAGGGCGTACACCAGCCTGGGCGAACCCGAGTCGGCTCGGGAGGCATGGCAAGCCGCTGAAACAGTGCTGGCCGCGAGTGGGGACTCCGAAGAGATCCGGGCTTGCAAGCTGCGCTTTTTCGAACGCAGATTCAACCGCGTCGACCGCGGATCGATTTTGCGTCGTCCTTCCTGGCTGGGAAGGAGCTATGTTCCCGAGCCTGGCGCTCACGGGATAATGCCGCTCTGGTGGTTCTAGTTCAGGTCTGGATCGTACCAATAGCGGGTTCCCTGCAGCGAGGCCTGCAAGGCCAGACCCGACTCGGTAATCTGATAGACGGTGACGTTATCGATGATCGCTTCCGCGCCGATGGCCGCGCCGAGTTCTCCCGCTCTCGCCGCGGCGTCGGCGTCCACGCCCACGGTGAAACCCGCTTCGGTGAATCGCCGCAGTGCGTCGTTGCTGTGAAATACGATCACGAGCCGAATGTCGGTAAGCCCCGCGCCGAGCCCGACGCCGATTTCGCCCATACGCAAATAGGTGTCTTCTCCCGTGCCGTTGTTGCGCACGATGCCGACGCCGCCGCCGAGGTTGACGATCAGGCCGACGCTGGCGTTGGAGAACACGGCGAAGCCGACCGCGCTGAAGATCTGCGCTTCGGTATCCGGTCGCAGGGCATAGAGTTCGGTCAATACCTCGTCGCGCATGTCGAGGATCGCCTGCCGCCGGATTCCCGGATCCCTGGCGGTCAATCCGGTTGACGTGCAGCCGCCGAGCAAGGCGAGAACGAGCGCCGCGAAAAGGCTTTTGAGCAGGGAACTGGACAGGGTCATCTTGCTTCCT
>JANQSV010000220.1 GCA_028279115.1 Pseudomonadales bacterium | reverse complement strand
CAGGCTCAGCTATCGCGCCGCTGTCGATCGGCTCGCCGCGGTGGGCGTCCGCCGCCGCTCCGGCGAAAGCCGGGAGGCGTTCGCGCGGCGGGCAAGCGCGACCGCGCCGGCGCTGGAAACGCTTACCGCCAGGTGCCAGGCGGTAAGCGTTTCCAGCGCCGGCGCGGTCGCGCTTGCCCGCCGCGCGAACGCCTCCCGGCTTTCGCCGAAGCGGCGGCGGACGCCCACCGCGGCGAGCCGATCGACAGCGGCGCGATAGCTGAGCCTGTGCTGGGCGGCAAGGCCGGCCGCGGCCGGAATCCAGAGCCGGTAGATCTTGACCGCATAGCCCGCCAGCACCAGCGCCGCGAGCAATGCCGGCAGGGCGCCGAGCACGAATTGCCAGTTGATCGTATAGCCTGCCTGTTCCCGCAGGTACTCTTCGAAGGCCGCTTCTCCGCGCAACATGTCGCCGAGCAATTGCTGCAGTTCGTTTTGCGGATCGGTGGTCATGTCGACCAGGGTGCGCCGGGGCGCGGGATCGACGATCACCCAGCCATAGCCTTCGAAGTAGATTTCCGGCCAGGCATGGCCGTGAATCGCCTGGATCAGCAGCGAAGAGCCGCCCGCGCGGTTGGCCGCCGGCACGGAGTAGCCGATTCCGACCCGGGCCGGAATGCCGAGACTGCGCAGCATGTAGGTGGAGGCGAACGCGAAATGCATGCAATAACCGGTCAGGTCGCCGAACAGAAACGAAGCCGCCGGATCTTCGGCGTAAGCGTGTTCGTTGGCCAGGCTGTAGGTGCCGTTGCGGTCGAGATAGTTCTTGATCGCCCAAGCGCGGGCGAAAGGATCCGCGGCGTATTGCGGCCGCAGACCGCCGACGATTTCCCGCGCCAGTTCGCCGTAGCGCGCGTCGTCCGGCAAGCGCAGGTATTCCCGCCGCACCGCTTCCGGCCAGTCGGGATTGCCCGCCGGCCGGTCGAACAGCTCGTTCAGATCGAATTCGGGCACGAGCGAATGCGCGTCCCAGGTGCGCTTGAAACGCAGATTGTTGGGATTGGGGGCGTTCTGGAATGCGATCGGCGCATCGAGCCCGAAAGGCGAACGATGCGGCGCCAGCGTGCCGATGGTGGCGCTGACGAGCCTGCGGCCTTCGCTGCCGACGGTCTCCCGCGCCGGGGCGCCAAGCGCCGGAATCAGATCGCGGTCCATGTCCGGCAGCGAGGTGAAATCGAGCATGTAGCCGTTCCACTGGGAATAGGCCGATTCGCGGAAGTAATATGCGCCGCCGTCGGGCTCGTAGTCGTCCCGGAAGACAACGATGGCGACCGGCGCCTGCTTGTTTTCGGTGTTGTTCTCGCCGTCGTGGAACGGATTTTCCCGGCGCTGGGCGCTGTTGCCGGTGAGGCCGAGATCGTCGGTCATCTGCGGCGTCGGCAGGCCGAAAGTCTGCACGTAGCCGATCAGGGACAGACAAAGCAGGCCGAACAGGGCGAAGTGGTAGGGCAGGCGCCGCCGGTTCTCTTCCGCCAGCAGCAGGGCGGACAGGCACAGCACCGCGCCGCAGCCGAGCGCGAGCAGGATCGTGGCTGGGTCGAGACCCCGGCTCAAGGCGAAATCGCCGAGAAAAAAGGGCCGGTTGATCATGCCGTTGCGATGCGCCGAGAGGATGATGACGAAGCCGGTGGCGACGAGCAGCACCTCGATGATGCCGCCTGCGCCGCCGTGCGATGCCAGAGTGCGCATCGCGCCGGTCAGGGCGAAACTGAAACAGAGCCATTTGACGCCTTCCGCCAGATGGAAGGCGGCGACGGGGCCGAACAGCGTGGCGACCGCGCCGCTGCCGGTAATCAGGCTCGCCGCAGTCACGCCCATTGCCGCAAGTAGCGCTGCCGCGAGCAAGATCACCGCAGTTCGCAGCCGCTTGAACGGATTCCCGCGCTCGGGCAATCCGGTCAGGACGCAGGCGGCGATGCAGCCCGCAACCGCCGCCAATGAGCCGGTGGCGACCGTAAGCGACAAACTCAACAGCCAGTGGCTGCCGGCGATAATCGCCGCCCGCGCCAGCGCCGGCGGGAGGCTTTGCCGGCTGGAAGGTTCGAATTCCGCCAATTGCGTCATCGCGTTCGGAAGCTCTTGTTCAGATCTTGCGCAACTTGCCGTCGTAACAGGTTCCGGTGGCCCGGTCGACCAGAATGATCGACTCAACCGCAGGCCTTAGCTGACGGCATAATACCAGCAATTCCTCGCGTGAACCGCCGTTGCGGTACTCGTTTCCTCCTGCCGACGGCCCCCGCGATTCATAGGGGCGAGGCATGCCTCGCCCGCGGTTGGGCCTTCCTCCCCGGCCACTTTCCGCAGGCCGCAGCAACAAGCTGCGCCAGATCGGAAGTTGTCCGGTCTCTTCCATACCATCCGTAGCCAGCACCAGTGAAAATCGGCCGTGAAAGGCGCCGCTGCGCAGTCCTTTGGGGCCGGCAAGACCGGAAATCGTTCCGGCGGCGGCGAAGACAATGCAATGCGTGGCGCCGCGCTGATCGGCCGCGGCCAGAAAGCGCTCAAGTCCCGGCGCATGGGGCGCCTTGAGCCCGCGGGAACGCGCCACCGCCCGCAGCGAGGATTCGAGATCTTCGCATGGGGTCTCGGTGCCGTCGGCGGAGAACTGCCAGTCGTCGCCGAAAGCGCCGGATTCGAGCGCGGCCCGCGCCACCGCCGCGGCGGCCTCGTCGCCGGGCCCCGAAAGCAGATAGGCGAGGATGCGTTTGCCGTGCGCTACGCTGCGTTCGCGCTGGCGCACGTTCAACTGCCGGGTGCGGGCATAGTTCTTCCAGAGGATATCGCGCACCGAGTCTCCGGCCGCATAAGGCCGGATTTCCATGCGGTCGCCCACGGATTCGCCGCTCTGCCGCGGCATGCCGTCCTCGGCGGTGAGCGAATGCAGCAGCGGCAGGTTCTTCAGGGTATTGACGCGCGGCAGCACGTAACATTCCCGCTCGCGCCGTGCGCGCCAGGAATAACGGCACAGGCCGAGCACGTCGGACACTTCGAAACGCCGCGTCACATGGCCGCTCAGGCAACGCAGCCGCGGCGTCATCTCTTCTTCGAGAAACTCGTCGGGGGCGATGCGGACGCGGCTGTCGATCCCGTCCGGGTATTGCCAGGACCATTGCAGCCGCACGAGCGGCAACAGGCCGACCGGCGGCAAGCTGAAACCCGTCTGGTTGGGAAACTCGGCCTCGAAAGCCTTGCCGTTTCCAGCTCTCCGCCCTGATTCGTTCCCGGCTTCGCGCTGGATGCGGCGCTGCAGGATCAACCCGCAGACGACCACCGAAAACAGGCAACTCAGCAAGATCGCCAGCGCGCAGATACCGAGCGCGAACACCATCAAATCCATTGCGCCATAGCCGAAGAAGCGCAGCGCCAGCGCGGCGCAAACCAGGGCAACGACACCCCGCGCCGTCAGCGGAAAAGCGCTCGCAAGGACGCGCAACTGGGATTTCAGCACAATTGTTCGCCGTTGTTGCCGACCAGTTCGCCCGACCACAATCTGCGGATAAACTCGCCTGCCGGCAATATGTCTATGCCGTCTTCAGTTCGCCGGGGAATCGGTTCGAGGCAGACGATGGCTCTGCGCCGTGCTTGCGGATGGTCCTTGATCAGACTGCGCAGTCCCCGCAAGTGTCTGGATACGACCCGCTCGCTGCTCTTGGCTTCCAACGCCAGACGCATGTCGTCGAGTACAAAGTCCACCTCTACGCCTCCACTGAGGCCCCAGTACGAAAGTTGACTTCCCGGCTCGTTGTAGTCGATCCAGGTCGAAAGTTCATGGCATACCCAGTTTTCGAACGCCTTGCCGTATGCCTCGGAACCCCGCAACAGCGATCCTCTGCGGGCCAGACTGTTGACCAGGCCCACGTCGGAGAAGTAAAACTTCGGCGATGTCGTAACCCGCCGCTTGGGCCGTTTGCGATACGCGGACAGCCAGCGGCCGAGCAAGGTGTCTTCCAGAATTTCAAAATAGGATTTCGCCGTATGGTTGGAAACGCCGCAGTCGGCGGCGATATTGCTGAAATTGATCAATTCGCCGTCGCTCAACGCGGCGGCATGCAAGAAGCCGGAAAAGGCGGGCAAGTTGCGGACCAGACCTTCCGCCGCGACTTCCTCCTTGAGGTAGTCTGAAATATAGGCGTCAAGCAGCCTCGGAGCATTGCGTGACTGGAAAATTCGCGGCAGATAACCGTTATTGAGCAGCCGGTCCAGGTCAAAATCAGCGCCGAGTTCACTGGCCGACAATCCGTGCAGTTGGTAGCGCAGTGCGCGTCCTCCAAGCAAGTTCGCCGCGCCGCGCCGCAGTTTGCGCGCGCTTGAGCCGCAAAGGGCGAACCGGATGCCCCGGTTTTCGATCAGCCAATGTACTTCGTCAAGCAAAGCGGGCACTTTCTGTATCTCATCGATTACCACTTGAGTACTGGCATCCGCTCCCTCCGCCTCCAACTCTTGACGCATGAGTTCCGGATTGGTGGAGTAACGGCGATATATCTCCGATTTCAGCAAATCGATCCAGCGTTCACCCGTTTGCCATGCGCGCAGCAGGGTCGATTTGCCAGTCTGGCGAGGCCCCCAAAGGAAGAAATTCTCTTCACCCGGTGGCGGAAGAATAAGATTCCGCTTGAACATGGACTGCAATATATCATGAAATATTGAAGTATTACTTCCAAATTACAGGAAATTCATAACTCAAAATTTGTGAATTGCCCTCTGCCCAAGGCGCGGGAACCCACCCAAGCCCAATTCGTGTAAAAAACCTTGGCGACTGGGAGGGCGTCATTGACGCCAAGGCCGACCACATCTGCCGGCTCAGTTCGAAAGTCAGTCTACAAGAGTTCGATCCTGCCACTGAGGCCGGAAACGTCCGCAAGTCTTCTGTCGCTGGTAATGAGATGTGTCGCTAATGATTCGGCCAAGGCTACGTAAACTGCATCGTAGGCGGAAACATTGGCTCGAAGCTGCCATATCCGTTGCAGCAACGGCTCGTGAGGGTGCCGTTCGACATCAAAATCTCTCCAGTGTTTCAGCGCCAAGGATCCTTGTCGTGCATCGACAGAATTCTTGAGTACATATCTACGCAGTGTCTGCGCAATCTCAAGATCGATCAAATGGGGGACGTGAACGATCTCGGCCTCGTCCCGCAAGCGGAGAGACAGGCGTTTACCGGCCGCTGTGTTCAGGAGCAACTCGATGGCGCTGGATGCGTCAATGACAATCAACGCAGTTCCCGTTCCTCGCGAATGATTTCCGCCGGTGGCGGATCGAGCGTGATCTCGGGCTGCGCCTGGATAGCGTCCAGCAGTTCATTCCGGCTCGGACGCTCCAGCGCCCGTTCGATTTCCCGCAACACAAAGCGTGACATTGATACTCCTTCCAATGCCGCACGGGCCTTCAGCCGCCGATGGATCGAGGTCGGAACGTTTCGAATCTGAATCATGGCATTCATGTGCTTAGTATGAAAGCATGAAAAATGAATGTGAAGACGATTCCGCGTCGGATGCCCGACCATGGGGTGAGCATCCGGGCATTCGTGAGGCACATTCCAGAGGAACTGATAGATGGGTGTCCCGCAGGAGATAGGAGATCGGGAGTTTGTCCGATTGCCTGGAAATGATTTGCCGGAAATGCCGTTGACAAGTTTCCCGCGCCAAGTTCTCGTGCCGGAATGCAAGTAAAAATGTACTTGACAACATATGTCGGTGAGTGCATTATTCACCAATGGAGTGGTCAGTAGCAATCGCGGACGAATTTGAACCCGAGTTCATTTCGCTCCCCGAGAGGGTTCAGGATGAAATTCTGGCGCAGTCTTTGCTGCTGAAGCAATTTGGGCCAAGTCTCGGCAGGCCGAAAGTGGATACACTGAATGGGTCGAAACATTCGAACATGAAGGAGTTGCGGCTTGTGGTGTCAGGCCGTCAGTGGCGACTGGCATTCGCATTCGATCCGCGAAGACAGGCCATGCTTCTGGTTGCGGGAGAAAAGTCGGGAAAAAATTCACGCAGATTCTATCGCGAATTGCTGCACAAAGCTGATGAACGATTTCAAAAGCATCTTGATGAGTTGATAAAAACGGTGAATTCCAATGGCTAAAAACATTGATGAAATCCTGGCCGGTCTTGAGCCTGCGCGTCGCCGCGGGATCGAAGAGAGAGCTTCACGGTTGATTGCGGAAGAGTTGTCTTTGCGTGAACTGCGCAAGGCTAGAGAACTCACTCAAGCGCAAGTCGCGGCAACTCTCGGCATTACTCAAGACGGGGTTTCGCGCCTCGAAAAACGCAGCGATCTGCTTATTTCAACATTGCGCAAGACTATAAAGGCAATGGGAGGGGATTTGAAACTCGTCGCAAGCTTCCCCGATCGGGCTCCCGTCGAACTTTCCGGTATTTCTGACTCAAAGTTGTGAGGCGATGGGCGGCATGAAGCTGCCCCGAAATTGAAACAGCGCCAAACCTATGTGGACGCTTAAGCGCCTGCGCTACGACAGCGAGGTTCCCTTGTCCGCATCAAGACCCAGGAAAGCGTATCAGGCCGCGTGTGCCACAGTTTCGCAGCCGAGAATTTCCCGCAATGTTTCTCGAACCTCGGCATTGGATTTGGAAACGTCCACTGTGGCGATGTCGAATGGAGTGGAATCTCCCGCCGACCACCACCGCTGGTAGATGCCAGCGTGAGGTTGATCCAGATCCCTGTGCCAAGGATACAGCAGGATCACTCGTCCGGCGCCATATGCGCGGGCGTATGCGAGTAATTGGTAGATATCGTCTTGTTTTATCCTAAAGTTCTTTTCCTCGTTCTCAGGTCGAAGCTGCTTCCATTTTGTGTCGATAATGATTTTGCCGTCCACGTCATCGACTACGATGTCGGGCCGCAATTGAAATCGGTGGCTTGGGGCCTCAATCGCGTAATGCGTCCTATCTTGAAGACTTACGCTACGGGGGTGAAGCGCAATTTTCAGGTTTCTGCCTACAAACTCCTCAAAAAGATCGTTCATGGGAAACAGCAGGCTGAATCCTTCGCGGCGTCCTGCTGTCGTGTTCTGCCAGTCCTTGGCAAGGATCAACTTGGCGAGCGAGTAAAGTTGGTGATAGCTCCGATTGGTGCGGTCCAGCATGACGCGCTCCCGCAACGGAGCATCTGTTTCGCCGACGGAATCGAACCTGGAGAGCAATTCGGCCAGTTTTCTGCGGTTAGCAGCGGACTTGCTGATTGCACGCAAGCGGGCAACTGTGGCCTTCAGCACCCGATTCAGTGGAGTGTCCGCCGAAAACTCGTCGAAAACACAAGCGAGACGATCAGGCCGCACGGCGTTGCGTGTGAACTGGCGCGGAATATGCAGTTTCCCCCGCAATCGAGGCAAGTCGTCTTCATGTCGTAGATAACGGTGGGGAAGTCCGCGCCGAACCGCGTCGAGCAGTCGGTTCGAAAAGATGCGGATAAGAATTTCAAGCAGATTTTCGTGCTGAATATCGAGTTGTGCAAGCTCATGGTCGGCGATGGGCAGGTTCCTGGCGACAGCCAACATGCGGACCAACGATCTTCGCAGTGTGTTGTCGTCATCCGAGTCGATTTTTGGCAGGATTTCCAGGTTTACCCGGGGAGTCGCGAGAACGCCGACCACCTGACCCGCGCTGAGGCTGGGCTTGGCAGTTCGTGTTAGAACCGGATGCGGAACTTTCAGCCGAATGGTTGCCTTTTCGGCGAGCGCGTGTAGTCGCCGAGCATCATTTTCAGCAATGCCGTTGTTGCCTCCGATGGGAAGCCCCTCCCATTCCTTGACGATTCGACGCTGTGTCATTCGCTCGATTCCAGATTGGAAGGCGGCTTGATCAAATCTTCATAGGCTTCTTTGGAGTAGGGTAGTTCATTCACAGTCCAGCGATAGCGGTCTTCCCCGCCATCTTCCTCAAGCCCCGGCGGGGGATTGAGCTTCTTCCGGGTTACAAAGTGGTCTCCGCCGCCAAGCACCGCGCGAACCTTGTTCCAATCATCGTAGAAGTACTCGGCGAGCAATGGAATGATCTTGTTGCGCATGACGTTTCCGATCTGATCCAAATTTTCACAACCCATGAACCACGCGTGCCCGACAAGATGATCGCGATCAACCAGGTATTCCAAACGTTCGTTGATGGTTTCGAGCACCTTCGGCAAATTTACGCCATCCACTACTTCGAGCCGCTCGGGTTCAGGAGGCATTTCCACAAACTCGAATCGCCGCCGCAATGCCGTATCGATCAGCGCAATCGATCGATCCGCCGTATTCATCGTACCGAGGATGTACAGGTTGGCCGGCAGCGTGAATGCTTCCTTTGAATAGGGTAACGTAATGCTCACTTCATTGTCCGCACCCTCGCGCTTGTCTTCTTCCAGCAAGGTTACGAGTTCTCCCAACACTTTGGAGATATTCGCCCTGTTGATCTCGTCGATAATCAATACATATGAGCGCTCTCCGTCTTCTCGCGCCCTGTCGGCAATGCGCTTGAGCACACCGGCCTCGGATTTCAAACGGAATCCGCCAGTCGTGCTGGCAGTGTGATGTGCCGAGGAATTCTCCAATCTGGAATCACTTCCAGTTTCGGCAAGCTCTCCGGACAGGGTCTCGGGTCGCAATCCTTCGACAAATTCCTCATAACCGTATGATTGATGGAAAGTCACGAATTCGATCCGCTCGTCATCATCCCGCAATTCCTGAAATCGTCCTCGCAGATAATCTTCATCTTTTCCGTTACAGTTTCCATCGCATATTTCAACGCACTTCCTAGTTGTAGAGTAAGTCTTACCTGTTCCCGGAGGGCCATACAAGACTAAGTTTCTCGAATTCATGGATTGAATCTTCGGTTTCTTGGTGCTCCAGTGATTTAACAACATAAAAGTTTCCGGATAGCAGCGTTCAAATGCTGAAACTGTGGATGCCCGAGCGTTGGTAAGTGCCATCCTTGTGAAAGAAGCATCTACATCAGTTACATCCTTCTTGCATATCCAATATACATGAATCTTATCATTGTCTAAATCTATTTCTTCTCCAGATACATAATCATTTTGATGCACCACTCCAACTCCACGAGCCTTTATTTTTCCAGTTCTAGCCAATATTATGTCTCCAATTTTTGGATCAGTAAGCGGGTATTTTCGGACTTCATCCATTCCTCCAGTAAAAATCCAGTTGTTTTCTCTAAAGTTATTTTCCCCAACATCCCAGAAATCAGGCCCATCTTCTCCCCATGCATTTGATCTGACCTGAAAGCATCGGTGAGAGTTTATTTTGATTGGGTTTTCCTCGTGATTAATCAAAAAGAGTATTGAGTTAATTTCATATGGCTTACACCCAGGAAACTTGGCTAATGCCTTAATTAAATATTCTTTATACTTTTCAAAGTCTAGGACTTCCGAACTCTCAGCTAATCCTGGTAATTTTACATGGCGGTCACAAGGAAGAAAGTCGTTGGGATTTATGAGAAACAAGACTTGCGATAGCTTGCCAACCTTTATTGATCTGATATTAAGAATTTTATTGAAGTCTATTGAGGTTACATGCTCAATTCCTTTGACAGCATCTCTTAATACGTTCCAAATACTCTCCGATTCTCCTTGGCCATTGTCGTGGAATAGTATTCCGCGCTGTGGATTTGGGGTTGGAAAAAGAAAGTAGTCTTCATTCCTAAAATCAGGAAGTTTCGAGTTTAGCTCAAAAAGATCTGATATCGTAACGAATACACGCTCGCGTTGACTAGGAAATCTATTTTTTGATGCAACTGTATACAAGAATGAAAAAGGGTCAACACTATCGTCGCCATATTTCAGTAAGGGAGGTTTAGTGCCATCGTCTTTCCATTGTATTTCCTTGGCACGTTCCACTAAATACTTTTCATCATTGCTTGCAATTTTTTTGGAAAGTTCCGTAAACCAATTAACCCATGCATATGTTTCTTTCATAACCGGTCCTTACTTTAGTTTCTCGCAGCCCAAACGTGAGCCAAGTTCACCGATTCGCGCGTTCCTCGATGAGTTGTTCTACCACGGCGGGGTCGGCGAGGGTGGTGGTGTCGCCGAGGTTTACGAGTTCGTTGGCGGCGATCATGCGCCGCATCCTGCGCAAGATCGCCGCCAAC
>JANQSV010000028.1 GCA_028279115.1 Pseudomonadales bacterium | reverse complement strand
GATGCGGGCTGACGACCCGGAAATCCTGCCGAAAGTCGGGCTTGAAGACGTTCCGGCGGAAATGAGCGAACCCCGGCGCCAGGACCTGCGCCTGCCCGCTGGCGATGCCGTCAGCTTTTACGCCCAGGGAACCAATGGCCTGGCCTACCAGCAGATCGTCTTCCACCTGCCGCGGCTGGAAGAGGATTTGCTCGATTGTCTGCAACTGTACGCCGCATGCCTCGGCGAACTCGGGGTCGGCGCAAGGGATTACGCCGCAGTCCAGACCTGGCAGTCGCGCATCTGCGGCGGCATCGACAGTTTCAGCAGCATCCGGGCGCATCTCGGCGACGTGCAATCGAATCACGCCCTTTTTACCGTCTCTTCCAGGTGCCTGATCGACAAGCACGCGGAGCTTGCCGAATTGTTGCGCTCCACGATTCGGGAATTGCGTTTCGACGAGGGCCGCCGCCTGAAGGAGCTTGTTGAACAAATCATGGCGCGCAAGGAAAACAGCATTACTTCCCAGGGTCACAATCTGGCCATGAGCCTCGCGTGCAGCCGGATGAGTCCGGCCGCCCAGCTTGCGCACAATACCAGCGGGCTGGAGAGCATCCGGCGCTTGCGGGAACTGGCGCGCGCAATACCGGAAACCGAAGCGCAGCAAGACCTGCTTGCGCGGTTCGCTCATTTGCATCGGCAAATTATCGGTGGCGAGCGGCAATTCCTGCTGATCGCGGAATCCGAACACCGCGACCGCCTGCTGGACGAGCTGGCCGCGGCCTGGGCGGGTACGGCGAAAGGCGGCGCGGATCACGAACTCACCCTGCCCCCGCTGCGCGAACGCGCGTGCGAAGCCTGGACCACGGCGACCTCGGTGAATTTCTGCGCCAAGGCCTGGCCGACGGTTCCGGGCGATCATGAAGACAATCCCGTGCTGCACGTGCTCGGCCGCTTCATCAACAACGGCTTTCTGCATCGCGCGATCAGGGAACAGGGCGGCGCCTACGGCAGCGGCGCCGGCCAGAACTCCAACGCGGCGGTGTTTCGATGCTTTTCCTATCGCGACCCGCGCTTGAACGAAACACTGGAGGACTTCGACCGGGCGCTGGACTGGGTACTGCAGGGAAAGCACAAGAAAAACCAATTGGAAGAAGCGGTTCTTGGCGTGATCGCCTCGATGGACAAACCGTCCTCTCCCGCGGGCGAGGCGAAAATCGCCTTTTACGACAATCTGTTCGGCCGCAGCCTCGAACAAAGGCTGGTCTTCCGCAAGCGGGCTCTTGCAACTACGCTGGAAGATCTCAAGACCGTAACCGAACGCTATTTCAATCCCGACGCCGCAAGTTACGGCCTCATTACTAGCCGGGAAGCGGCGAACTCCCTGCAACTCAAGGACTTGCGCATCGTAAACTTGTAGGGGCGAGGCATGCGTCGCCCCTACGATTGCTCGGCAATCCGGTTGGTCGGCAACCCGGCTGGCCGACAATCCGATTGAAAATTTATCGCTCCGCGGGGAACTTTTGCGGCGCGGGTGTGTCTGATAATGCGTAGGTGGATTTTGTCCAGCAATATCGGATCTTGATTCATTTATCTCTCCCTTGATAGTACGTTGGCCCGGTACGCAAGTACCGGGCCTTTTTTTTGAATTTCACTTATACTGGCGGCGTTTGGCCGCAGTATTGCGGTCTCTTTTTGTGAAGCCGCATGAAACCGACCGATATCGGCGATCCGGACTACTTTCACAAGGTGGTCGATTGTCAATGGGCGTGTCCGGCGCATACGCCGGTGCCGGAATACATCCGGCTGATCGCCGCAAAGCGCTATACGGACGCCTACATGATCAACTGGGAATCCAATGTCTTCCCGGGGATTCTCGGTCGGACCTGCGATCGGCCCTGCGAGCCCGCCTGCCGGCGCGGCCGGGTCGAGGAACAGCCGGTGGCGATTTGCCGGTTGAAGCGGGTGGCGGCCGATTACAAGTCCGACATACAAGCCCGATTGCCGAAGATTCCGAAAAAGAAAAACGGCAGGCATATCGCCCTCGTCGGCGCCGGCCCGGCTTCGCTGACCGTGGCCCGGGATCTGCTGCCTCTCGGTTACGAGATAGCCCTGTTCGACCGGGACACGTCGGCCGGCGGCGCCATGCGCACCCAGATTCCGCGTTTCCGTCTGCCGGTGGAGGTGCTTGAGGAAGAACTGAACTATATCCTCGATATGGGCGTCAATTGCCGTTTCGGCACTGAAATCACCAGCATGAAGGAGTTGCTGGCCGAGGATTTCGACGCGATTTTCGTCGGCACCGGCGCCCCGCTCGGCAAAACCCTTCAGTTGCCCGGCTACGAAGAGGCGGCGGCGAACACTCATACCGGTATCGAATGGCTGGCGAACGTCGCCTTCGAGCATATCGATTCCATCGGCGAAACCGTGATCGTGCTCGGCGGCGGCAATACCGCCATGGATTGCTGCCGCAGTTCCAAGCGGCTCGGCGGCAAGGACGTCAAGGTCGTGGTGCGCAGCGGCTTCGATGAGATGAAGGCTTCTCCCTGGGAAATCGAAGACGCCATGAACGAGGACATTCCCATCCTCAACTTCTGCGTGCCCAAGCGCTACCTGCTCGAAGACGGCAAGCTGTGCGGCATGGAATTCGAAAAAGTGCGCCGGGAATACGACGAAAACGGCAAGCGGCTGCTGATTCCGACCGGGGAAGATCCGCTGATTCTGCCTTGTGACGACGTATTGTGCGCGATCGGCCAGGACAATGCCTTTCCCTGGATCGAACGCAATCTCGGCATCGAATTCGACCGCTGGGAACTGCCCGTGCTCAACCAGACCACGTTCCAGTCCACCCACGAGAAAGTGTTCTTCGGCGGCGACGCCGCGCTCGGCCCGGACAATATCATTACCGCCGTGGCGCACGGACACTCCGCCGCGCTTTCGATCCATCTGCTTTGCGAAGGCCGGGACGTGAACGACCGCCCCGCCGACCTGACCACGCTCGACAGTCAGAAGATGGGTATCCATCAATGGTCCTACGACAACGACATCAGCCACGACGTGCGCTATATCGTGCCGCATGCTTCCAAGGAGAAGACGCTCAACGACATCAACATCGAAGTGGAACTCGGCTTCGACGAGGAACTGGGCTTCGCCGAAACCCAGCGTTGCCTGAATTGCGACGTGCAGACCGTGTTCACGGCAAAAACCTGTATCGAATGCGACGCCTGCGTCGATATCTGCCCGACCGACTGCATCACCTTCACGGCCAACGGCGCGGAAAAGGATCTGCGCCAGCGCCTGCTGGCCCCGGCGGAAAACCTCGAACAGGATCTGTACGTTTCCGACATCCTCGGCACCGGACGCATCATGGCCAAGAACGAAGACCTCTGCCTGCATTGCGGACTGTGCGCCGAACGTTGCCCGACCGCCGCCTGGGACATGCAGAAATATCTCTACAACACGGCCAAAGCGGTTAGCGCATGAGCGAGCGCAAATCCGCAAGAACCTCGAAGCGTCTTTCCGGAGTCAACAATTTCGTCGTCAAGTTCGCGAACGTGAACGGTTCCGGCTCGGCCAGCGCCAACAACCTGTTCGCCAAGTCGATCTTCCGCATGGGCATTCCGGTAAGCCCGCACAATATCTTTCCATCCAACATCCAGGGTCTGCCCACCTGGTACGAAGTGCGCGTCAACGACAAGGGCTACCTCGGACGCAGGGACGGCGTGGATCTCATGGTCGCGGTCAACGAGCAGACCATCGTGCGGGATATAGAGTCGGTGCTGCCGGGCGGTTATGTGCTTTACGATTCTTCCAAGGCGCTGCGGCCGTTGCGCGAGGACGTCAATTTCCTGCCGATTCCGCTGAAGGAAATCTGCCTGCGCGAGTTCGAGCATCCGGGGCAAAGGCAATTGTTTCAGATCATCGTCTACGTGGGCGCCCTGGCGGCCCTGCTGTCGAACGATTTCGAGATT
>JANQSV010000261.1 GCA_028279115.1 Pseudomonadales bacterium | reverse complement strand
GGGAAGCGCCTTGGCGGCTACAGGACGCGCTCACGCCGCCGGATGGATTCAGCGTTGGTCTCGTGCACATGAGCCGCCTCGAGTCGATCGGCAACAATCCCCGCGCGGGTTCGAGCCCCGACGACAGCATGATCGTCCAGCGGACCATGCTCGACACCCGTTACCGGCGCGGCGGCGTCGAGGCGCAGCTCGAACTCTACGACGCGCGCCAGCAACTCGCCGACGACGATGCTTTCATCACCAATTCCGCGATCAACGCCCTGGAAGTATTGCAGGCCACGCTGTCTTTCGATCTGCCTCGCAACGGCAGCATTCGACTCGGCCGACTGGCTACCGACTGGGGCAGCCGCCGCTTCCTGGCGCGCAACCGTTTTCGCAACGCCATCAACACCTTCGACGGAGTGGAGTGGATTCAGCCGCTGGAAAACGGCGCGGTCATGCGCCTGTTCGGTTCCCGGGTAATTCGCCGGCTGCCGTCGGACCGGGTCGGCCTGCTCGACAACGAGCGCATCCGTGACGAATCGAGCAGCGCCCAACGCTTCTATGCCGCCAACCTCACTTTACCGCCCTTGTCCACGACTTTCAGCACCGACCTGTATCTTTTCTCGCTGCGGGAAAAGGACTCGCCGCGGGTTCAAACCCGCAACAGGACTATCGGTTCCCTTGGCGCGCGTCTGCTGAAGCCCGCCGCGAGCGGTGAGTTCGACTTCGAAATCGAATCACTGTTTCAATTCGGCGACAGTCGCGCCTCATCATCCGCCGCTGACACGACCGATCTCGATCACAGGGCTTTTTTCCAGTACGCCGCGGTGGGTTACAGCTTTCCCAATTCGCTTCGGGCGGTGCTGGAAATCGATTACGCCAGCGGCGACGAGGATCCGTTCGATCTGGATAACGACCGTTTCGATTCGCTCTTCGGAGTAGGGACCTTCGAGTTCGGCGTAGTGGGCATGTACCAGCCTTTCAGCCGCTCGAATATCGTCACTCCCGGCATTCGCCTATTCGCCAATCCCCGGCCCGACCTCAACATCATGGTTTCCTGGCGCCATTTCTGGCTGGAAGAGAAACGCGATACCTGGGGGAAGACGCGGCTGCGCGATACCACGGGAGGCGCCGGCAGCTATCTCGGCCAGCACCTGGAGTATCGCGTTCGCTGGGACGTGATTCCAGGCAACCTGCGCCTGGACACGGGAGCGATTTTCCTGAACGCCAAGGGATTGAGCGACAAAAAAACCCGCTACGGTTTTGTCGGCACGGTACTCACGTTCTGAAGGCAGCCCTGACGATAGCCCATCCAGATCAGGAATTGCAATCCGAACAGCAGCGACGCGGCAAGCAGATGCGCGGGCTGGACGAAGGCCGGCATGCCCAGGTGGCCGAGCGTGGCGCCCGAGAATATCGCCGCGCCGACAACCACCAGCATGACCGCGGTCAGACGCGTCAGGACGTGCTCCCAGCCCAGCGACCGCGCGAGCAGATACAACAGCCAGCCGCTGGCCAGCAGCACGAAAGCGGAAAAGCTGCGATGCACGTAGAAGAACCAGGGCATGGCCTGAATCCAGTGTGAGCGCATTTCCTCGCCTTGCATGCGGCTGATGAAGTCGGTCATCTCGCGCACCTGGGTGCCGAGAGTCACCTGCAGCACCGTGCAGCCGAGCACGACATAAAGCCACAAGGCGAATCGCGGATCGATACCGTCGATCGGCTGGCGGGCCATGATTTCGCGATTCGAGCGGAAAAAGCCGAACAGCAATACGCCGACGATCGCCAGCGCCATCAGCATGTGAATCGTGATGATGCCGGGTTGCAGGTTCGAGCCGACTACGCGCGCGCCGAGCCAGCCCTGGATCGCCACCATCACGAAGGCCGTGACCGAGGCCAGAGGAATCCAGCGGTCGTAGCGGCGGCAGGACCAGGAATAGATAGGGGTCAGCAGGATCAGCAGGCCGATGGCGACGCCGGTCAGGCGATTGAGATATTCGGTCCAGGTCTTGACCGCGTTGAAGCGGGTCTCGGCATAGCCCAGGTCGGCGTAGATCTCCTGGTAGTTCGCCGGCAATTGCGCTTCGCTTGTCGGCGGAATCCAGCGCCCGAAACACGTGGGCCAGTCGGGACAGCCCATGCCGGCCCCGGATGCGCGCACCGTGGCGCCAACGAGAATCAGGAAATACACCGCGGCGATGGTGATCAGGGCCACGCGGCGGTAATTGCGCAAGGCCGGTTCGGAATGGGTCTGATTCAATCGCGCAACCTGTCGATCAGGTCCATCGAGGCATGGCCGTCGGGAATCAGGCCCTGTTCCGATTGATACGCACGGATGGCGGCCCGGGTTCGGGAGCCGACGCGGCCGTCGGGTTCGCCGGAGTCGAATCCGCGGCTGTTGAGCAATCCCTGCAGTTCCTCGACCTGCGCGCGGCTCAGCGCGGTTTCGTTCACGGGCATGTGCGCGATGGGCGGACTACCGGTAAATCGGTCGGCGAGATAGCCCACGGTGATCGCGTAGAAAACCGACGGGTTGTACAACATGGTCACGCGGAAGTTGTTATACGTCAGGAATGCCGGTCCTGCCGCTCCCGCTGGCAATGCCACCGCCGCGCGCATGTCGGCCACCGGAATCGGATCGCCGGAGACCGTGCGCAGTCCCATCTCGCGCCACTCGGCAAGCGGCTTCAGCTTGCGCGTGCCGACGAGCGAATAATCGAATCCCTCGGGCAGCAGCACTTCCCTGCCCCAGCGCTCGTCGCCGCGCCAGCCCGACTGGCTGATGAAATTGGCGGCCGAATGGAACACGTCGGGCAAGCTGTTCCAGATATCGGCGCGGTCGTCGCCGTCGCCATCGACGGCGTAGTTTCTGAACACGGTAGGCAGGAACTGCAATTGTCCCATGGCGCCGGCCCAGGAGCCGGTCATGCGTTCAGGCGGAATATGGCCGTCGTCGATGATCCGCAGCGCCGTCAGCAACTGTTCCCGGAAGAACTCGGCCCGGCGCGGGTCGTAGGCCAGCGTGGCAAGCGCCTCGAGCACCGAAAATCCCCCCGTGGCGCTGCCGAAATTGCTTTCGATCGCCCAGAAGGCAACGAGGTAATGCGGCTGGATGCCATAACGCGCCTGCACGTCGGCGAGCAAGGCCGCATGTTCGCGCAGAAGCGCCTGGCCGCGGGCGATCTGGTTGGCCGTCACGCGCAATTCGATATAGCGCGTGAACGTCTGCGCGAACTCGGGCTGGGAACCGTCGAGTTCCAGTACGCGCGCCAGCGGCGCGATGCCGTCGAGCGCGCTCAAGGTCTCGGCGCTGATGCCGAGCGCAAGCGCCTCGGCCCGCAATTCATCCAGCCACTCGGCGAACGTCTGCTGCTGCGCCTGAACCGACAGCGGCAGCAACAGGGCGAAAATCAGGGGGACGATCCGAAACATGGCGAAATGATAATTCATCCAGCCTCGGGGTTGCCACC
>JANQSV010000253.1 GCA_028279115.1 Pseudomonadales bacterium | reverse complement strand
GGCCCTTACGCGGCGGGCACTCATTCGGTCACCTTCTCCTGCGCCAACGGCGCCGGCACGACCTCGCGCACGATCAGTTGGACCGCCTGGGATCCGCCGACGCTGGACAGCTTCTCGCTCAGTGTGCGCACGATCTACGAGAACGAAAGCGTCACCGCGAGCTGGCGCTCGACCGGCGCCAACGCCTGCCATCTGAGCACGGGCGGCGGCGCGCGCTCCCCCAATTCGAGCGCGACCTTCCCGGCCTGGAGTTTCAGTCCCGGCACGATCGGCGGTTCGATGCATTGCACGGGTTACGGCGGCTCATCCAACTCGCTTTCGGTCAGTCTGACGGTGCTGGCCTGGGTGGACACCGACGGCGACGGCGTCCACAACGACCGGGACGGCGACGACGACGGCGACGGCATGCCGGACGCGTGGGAGAACGCCAACGGCCTCGACCCGCTGGCGTCCAACGCGAACGGGGACCCGGACGGCGACGGCGACAGCAACCTGACCGAATACAACAACGGCACCGATCCGCAAGATCACGAAACGCCGCGACTGCTGTCGGCTTCGCTGTCGGCGGGCCGGATTTACGACAACGAAAGCGTGACCTTCAGCTGGCGCTCGCGCTACGCGACGGCCTGCCGTCCGATATGGGTGAGCAGCGGCGCGTCGGGCGCCGGTGACTGGGGGCCGAGCGGCGCGGTGACGTACCGGGGAAGCGATTTCGGTTCCGGCACGCATACTTACGAGTTTTATTGCACGGGCGGCGGGAAAGAGTCCGCGCGGCGGACGATCAGTCTGACCGTGCTGGCCTGGATCGACACCGACGGCGACGGCGTCCACAACGATCAAGATACCGACGACGACGGCGACGGCATGCCGGATGTCTGGGAGAACGCCAACGGTCTCGATCCGCTGGCGGACGACGCCGCCGCCGACCCGGACGGCGACGGCGACGGCAACCTGGCCGAATACGACAACGGCACCGATCCGCAGACGCACGAGGTCGCGCAACTGCTGGATTTCCGGCTCGCCAGGTCGAGCATCTTTTCCGACGAGGCCGCCGAATTCGACTGGAACTCGCGTTACGCCGACGCCTGCCGGTTCGCGGACGACACCGTGAATCTGGGAACGGGCGGCCCGCTGAGCAGCGCCGCGGGAGAGTTCGCGGCCGGAACCTGGAAAATCTTCATGTATTGCGCGGGACCCGGCGGAGACTCGCCCGCGCGCTCCGTAACCCTGACGGTTGCCGACCGCCCCGCCCCGCCGGAAACTCCCGCCGCCGATTCCCGGGGGTTCACCGGGGACCACCGCCTTTTCCGGGTGGAAATCGACGACGAAGAAGACGGAGGAGGCCCGCTCGCCCGGCAGCACCTTGTCGTGCGGAATATCAATCCCGGCGCAAACCCGGCGATCCTGGATTTCGCCATGCGGGAATCGCCCGCGTACGACGATTTTTCCCTGTATTCCATGAACGCGGCCTGGCTGACGCCGTACGACGACCAGATCACGGCGCTGGCGACGCGGCCGGTCGTCGGCGACTACAACCACGACGGCCACGCCGATCTGGGGATCGTCGATCTGGCGGCGGAGCATTTTCACGGTCTGGACCGCATCGTTTACGCCCGTCCGGGCGAGACCGGCTACGTGCCGGCCCGCGCGGCGAAGCTGGACGGGAACGCGAAGGATTTTTTCGGCAACCTGTCGAACTGGCTCGGCGGCCTGTCGGCCATCGAGGACGATTTCGACCTCGGGTACCGCGTGGGCGGAGGGGAGGACGGCAACCCGCAACCGATAAGCGTCGGCCAATCCGCGGGCGCCAGGCCGCGCGTCGAGTTCGAACTCGACAGCGCCGCGTTGCTGCCGCTGCCCCATGCGGACCCGCTGTCGCCGCCGCCGGTTTCGGCCTTGCCGGCGGTCTGCAAGGCGCACCTGCGGTTCTGCTCGACGGTCTATGTGCCGCCGGGGGCGGCGGCGCTGGAGATGACCTTCGGCCGGGCGGATTTTCCGGGCGGGGTGCGCGAGCCGTCGGGCGGGGCCTCCGGTTCCGGGGCGGCGGGGTCGTTTTCCGTGACCTTCAAGTTCGGGGCGGGCGAGGTTGCTGCGTCGGCGGGCAACTGGGCGGTGGTCGTGGTCGTCGTATTGGTCAACTGGTTTTCGGGCGGCGATTCGAACGTTCCCTCGGTGGGCGAGCGGGACGCGGCGCTGCTGTGGGAGACGGTGTTGCGGCGCGTGGGCGCTTCGGGCGCGATCGGGGTCGGTTCGCCGGATGCGGCGAAGCTGGAGGCGGCGCTGGAGGAGTATCTCGGCGTCGAGGTGCTGGAAGGCGCGCTGACGGACGAATCGCTGAACGAGTTGCCGGCGGCGATCCTGCAACCCGAAGCCGCCGGACGGGTCGGCGCGCTCGGCGACATCCTGACCGTGCTGGAGTACGCGCGCGGGCGCATGGCCTTGCCGCCGAAGCCGGCGCCGCGGCCCCCGCCGCCGCCCGGCACGGTCGTTTGCGAAGGCAGCCATTGCATCCCGGTCGGCTGCGACGCCGACGGCAACTGCCTGAACGAAGCCTGCGGCGCGTCGGAAGCCGGCGCGTCGGGGGCCGCGTCGGACGACGAGACCGTCAAGACCTGCCTGAGCGAAATCGACATTGTGGAAATCTGCCACAGCGGCAACGCCAACCCGGAGATGAAACGCGATCCGCGCTACGAGAAATTCTGCGCCGAGGACGACGGCTCGCCCATCGGCATCGACCTCATCGCCATTCCGCGCTGCTCGATCGAGATTTCCGTTTCGCCGGACACCGCCCGCTTCGAGATTTCCAACGCGAATCCGCCGCTCATGCCGGCGATCACGGGAACCGCCACCGCCGCCGCGCCGGGCGCGGACGATCCCGCGCCCGAAATCAGTTGGCGGGCGCAGGTCACGCATACCGCGCCGGCCGGTTGCGTCGCCAATCCGAACGTCAATTCCCCGCCCAAAGAAACCGGATGGTTGTCGGCCGAGGCTGGCAGGACCTTTACACCGGACTTCGGCGGCATATTCGGCGGCGATTTCACGCTGGAGGCGAGCTGCCGCGATCCGAACCGGCGCAATCCGTCCTACGCCAGCGCCACCGCGTCGTTCGAAAGGGACATATGGGGAACCGAGCCAACATCTACGCACGTGGCGGAGGCGGTCGATACCGCGGCGAAGAACCAGCGGGCGATCGGCAGCGACAACTACTACACGCGCATGGTCCAAAAACTCCCGCTTAATCCGGGCGGCAGGCTGGGCGATGAGGAGAACGGCGAGCTGGTTAAGACGATCCTGAAGAAAATCTCCTGTCACGAATCAGGCGATGCGTCGCAGTTTTACGAAACGACGGAGAACGGCGTCAGGCCGGCGGCAGGCGGTCCCAGGACGGCCGGCATGCCCGTGTACGGCCCCGGCGGCGACGTCGGCCTCATGCAGATCTGTTACGAAAGAGCGCCGGTGCACGTGTGGAACTGGGTGGAGAACGTGAATTACGGCGCCGAATTGTTCAGGAACAATCTCCAAAGTTTCGCTTATGAGCATCTGGTTGACGAGGTGAAACCAATTTTAGAGCTTGATCACAAAGACGACGACGAATTGACGAACGCGGAGCGTTTGCAAATCCGGGCGGAGATGCGCAAGTACATCAGGGAGGAGGCGATACATCGCTACAATGCGGGTGGTGGACCCGACAATGATGGAGAGACCCTCACCATGTATTGGCAATGGAACTCGCAAGAAGGTCGGCTTGACGACGTGGACCTGAAAGACGGCAGCATCAGTGGGTATGTCTCGAGTGTGGACGGAGAGACAACAGAATCATGTTCTCTTCTTTGATCGGGTTTCGCGGAGCGGGCATCGCGCTGGCGCTGATTCTGCCGCTGGCGGCGGAGCGGGCGGACGCCGCCTGCAGAAACATTGTGGCGTCCAGACATGCGGAATACATGGTGCTCGACCCCGAGTCGCTGGATACGTTGCGGGTCGGCGACCTGCATTGGCTGGGCATCCATTCGGGAGGTGTTCGGGCCGGTTCGAGCTTTGAACGGGCGCTGGTCGCATCCTCTCACTTCCTGCGCGTGAATTCCGAAATTCCCGTGTTGGAACGCGACCCAAGCTTCCGGGCCACCTCAAGGGCCGCCTATACTCTGCTGTATCTGGAGAACATGGGTGAAG
>JANQSV010000233.1 GCA_028279115.1 Pseudomonadales bacterium | reverse complement strand
CCCCTTCCTCAACCGCCAGCGCGGGAACGCTGGCCAGCAGCAAAACAACCGCCGCAAACAAAACATTGCGAATTGCTGAAGTCATGTGTCTATCCTGTTCGCCGACCTACCGGGTTTCCCCGCGATTATAGCGCCACGCCCAGAATCCGGTCCACCAGATCGTTCCCGCAGCGCCCGAGGCGGGTTCGAAGCCCCTTAACGCAAAATCTCCACATCGTGGGCCTGTTCTCCCTTCTCTCCCATGACGATGCCGAACTCGACTTTCTGTCCTTCCATCAATACGCGATGGCCTTGTCCGCGAATCGAACGGAAGTGCACGAAAATATCGCCGCCCGTTTCACGGCTGATAAAACCGAATCCCTTATTGACATTGAACCATTTGACGATTCCGGTCTCACGGTCGGCGCGCCTGGCGGTTCCAGCTTCCGACCGTGCGCCCGTGGCGCTCCAAAGGGCGGTGACAAGGAAAAATACCAGCAGAGACCCGGCGATGATCGGAAAGTTGCGCAAATCCAGTTGAAAACCCTGCAACGCAAGCAGATATAAGGGTATCCCCGCCAGCACTGCCATGAAAATTCCGATAGGCAGAGGACGATTGAACATGGAAATCTCATTGTCTACATCTTTAGCGTAAAAAATACACCAGCAGCCGCAATTTGAAAACCATGCCCCGGAAGACATCGATTCGCCCGCCGCCCGTTTAAGCCCTCGTTCAGCCGCATCCACCAAGCTGGCGCCATGGGGCCGCATCGCGGCTTTCGAGGGTTTTCAGATACATGTTATGATCTTGGGCAATGTTCGTTCTTGCGAGCTAATAGCCATTCCGAACCCGCGCTTGCCGTGGAGGGCCGGTTGAAATGAATTCGCGAAGACTGTTACTGCTTGGCCTGATGTTGTCGATGCTGGCGCCCTTGTCCCGGGCGCAGCCGCCCCCGCAGCAGGATCAGAATGATTCCAACCGGAGCAATTTCTCACCCCGTATTCGTAATGGGGCGGTTCGGGCGCCGCTCCAGATAAACGAACTGCAGGCGGTCAATATCGTGCGTCAGCGTTTCGCGGGTACTGTGCTGCGCATCAATCTCATTGGCGAGGCAACCAATCGCCGTTACCAGATCCGCATGGAAAACGAAGGCAAGGTATTTACCGTCTTCGTCAACGCGAACACCGGCGTGGTCAGCGGCGGCAACTGACGGCGGTGCATGCGGATTCCGCGACTCCGCTTCGCTTGCAAGGAGATCGGGGCAATGCGCCTGCTCGTTGTTGAAGACGAATCATCGCTCAATCGGCAACTGCGAGACAGCTTGCAGAATGCCGGCTATGTCGTCGACGTGGCGGAGGACGGCCGGGAAGGGCTCTACTATGCGATCGAATACGATTATGATGCCGCCATCATCGATCTGGGCTTGCCGGCAATCGACGGGATTTCACTGATCCGGCAATTGCGGGATCTAGGCAGGCAGTTTCCGATCCTGATTCTCACCGCGCGCAGCGATTGGCAGGACAAGGTGACCGGGCTCGATGCCGGCGCCGACGACTATGTCCTCAAACCCTTCCGTATGGAAGAGATTCTTGCGCGTCTCAACGCCTTGCTGCGCCGGGCGGCGGGATTCAGCAAGCCCCGACTGCGGTTCGGGCCGATCCTGCTCGATACCGCCGGCAAGCAGGTGAGCAAGAGCGGCGAGCGCGTGGAGTTGACGGCGTACGAATACAAGATGCTCGAATATCTGATGTTGCACCCCGGCCAGGTGGTCTCCAAGTCGGAACTCACCGAGCATCTGTACGCCGAGGATCATGACCGGGACAGCAATGTGCTTGAAGTCTTCATCCGCAGACTGCGGCAAAAACTGGACCCGGACCAAAGCCTGAACCCCATCGCAACGCTCAGAGGCCAGGGTTATTGTTTCGTGCTCGGCGAAGCGGGACATGACGCCAGCGCAAAGCACGGGTAGTTATTCCCTGCAAAGCCGGCTGTTGCTGGCTTTCAGCATTCTGCTGTCCGTCTTTCTCGGGCTGACCGGCGTCGTGCTCGACCGGGCTTTTCGCGATAGCGTCGAGGCGGGCGCCGCGGAGCGGCTGCGCGGTCGAATTTATCTGATCCTCGGTGAAGTGGAATTGGCCGCCGGTGATTTCTACTTCCCTGAAGAGCTGCCGGAGCCGCGTTTCAGCCAACTTGATTCGGGTCTGTATGGTTTCATCAGTCAGCGTGCGCTGGGCGAACTCTGGCGCAGCGATTCGGCGCGGACTCTGAGCCTGACGGAGCCGGACATCCTGCTTCAACCCGTCAATGAAGGCGAATCGCGCTTTTTCACGACATTTTCCGACCAGGGCGAAGAACTGTTTGTCTTTCAGTATGGCATTCTGTGGGAAAACGGCATCACCGAATATTGTTTTACGGTAATGGAGAATTCGACGCCGTACTATCTGGAGATTCGGAACTTCCGCAACGATCTGTGGTCCTGGCTCGGCGGGGTCGCCGCATTGTTGCTGATAATCCAGTTTCTGCTGTTGCGCTGGGGATTGCTGCCGCTGGAACGCATGGCGCTCGATCTCAAACAGATCGAGGAGGGCGGCAAGGATCGGCTCGATCCGCAATACCCCCGGGAATTGCAAGGGGTTACCGCCAATCTGAACATGTTGATCGACAGCGAGCGCAAGCAACAGCAACGCTATCGCACCACCCTGGGTGATCTGGCCCACAGTCTGAAAACGCCGCTGGCCGTGATATCGGGCGCCATGCACAATCTGGCGGAGGCGAATGCCGGCGCCGGCGTCGTCGCGGGAATCCTGCGCACCGTGGACGAACAGGTCGGCCGCATGAACCAGATCGTGACCTGGCAATTGCAGCGGGCGGTGCGAACCGCCGGCAGCAGCTCGCTCGGCAAGGCTGTCGGCGTGGCTGATGTGCTTGGCAAGGTCTTGAGCGCCTTAAAAAAAGTATATGTCGAAAAGGCCGTGCAAGTGACTGGGAACTGCCCGGCCGACGCGGCCTTCCATGGCGATGAACGAGATCTCATGGAAATTCTCGGCAATGTACTCGACAACGCTTTCAAATACGGCAACGGCAAGGTGGTGATAGAAGTTTCCGAACCCATCGCGGGAAATCTCCGAATCGCCGTGGAAGACGATGGGCCGGGAGTTCCACAGGGGCAGCAGGCGTTCGTGCTGGAGCGGGGTGTGCGGGCGGACAGCCTGTCAGCCGGCGAAGGTATCGGTCTCGCGGTGGTCAAGGATATCGTTTCGAGCTATCGGGGAAGCATCGATATAGGAGAAAGCTCCGGTGGCGGCGCGCGTGTCGTACTGGATCTGTTTGCCTCCAGGGTCGATGCGGGGGAATGAACGAAGGCCGACAATGAAAAATCCCATGGAAGGAATTTTCCAGAACATATTCAGATCAGAAAGCCGCCTGTGACCGCCGCCAGAGTCAATACGAACAGAATCCGGCGCAAGGTCGAGTGCGAGATGTTGACCGCGACTCTGACCGCCAGCCAGGCGCCGACCACGCCGCCGGCGGCAAGCGCCAGACCCGGCGGCCAGTCAACCTTGCCGAATGCGATAAAAACGCCGAGGGCGACTGTGGTAAACGCCAATGCGCAACTCATCTTGAGAGCGTTCGCGCGCAGCAAGTCATAGCGCAGACCTGCGGTAAGCACCGCCAGCAAAATGAAGCCGACGCCGGCCTGCGCGAAACCGCCATAGACCCCGGCGCCGAACAATCCCCACCAGGCAAAACCGCTTTCGGATGGGGAACGGGCGGCGGCTCCCGGTGGAGGCGCGATCATTTCCGGCTTGACCAGCATCACGACCGCCATGGTCAAAATGCAGATCAGCAGCACCGGCTTCAGATAGAGATTCGGCAAGATCACCGCCAGCAAGGCGCCGGCAAGGCCGCCTGACAGAGTGGGAACGAATATCGGAACAATGGCGGCCCGGTGCAAGGCCTCATGCCGGTCGAAAGCTTTCACTCCGGCCAGACATTGCAGCCAGATGCCCACCCGGTTGGTGCCGTTCGCCACGTCGGCCGGCAGCCCCAGCATCATCAATACAGGCAAAGTCAGGTTGGAGCCTCCCCCGGCGACGGTATTGACGGCGCCGGCAAGGAATCCAGCCAGGCAAAGCAGCAAAATTGCGCCGAAATTAAGCTCGATTTCCAAAACCTTCCTACACTTTTAAGGGAGATCAGGGGCTTCGATCCGTCGCTGTCGGGCTGTGCGGTATTCAGCGGACGCCGTAAATACGGTCCAGCCGCCAAGCACAGCTTGGCGTCGTTCCGGCTGCGCATGAAGCTTCGCTTCATAAACGCTTGCCTACACCCATGTAGGCTCCGGGCTCGGCTTCCTGCCTCGCACGCCCGCTGAATACCGCACAGCCCGACAGCGACTCACGCAGTGCAAAAACAACTAATCGTCATTGCGCACAGCGAAGCGCCGCCCTTCGTCATTCTGCGCGGAGCGAAGCGCAGACGCAGAATCTCGTGGATACGAGTTTTCGGAGCATACGCATGAAAGTCAACGCGAACAAGCGCCCGATCACGGCCTGCGCCGGCGCCACCTTGATCGAAGTGCTTGTGGCGCTTTCGATTCTGTCGCTCGGTCTGGCCGGCTTGTCCGCGACGCAATTGCGAACGCTTGAGTACTTGCATTCGGTGGCGAATCGGTCGAGCGCCGTTTCAAGCGCTGCGGACATGGCTGAGCGACTTCGGACGTTGCTTGGCGAGGGGCGTTCTCCTGATGCCGCCATTACGCGGTGGCGGACGGAAATCGGCGCATCGCTGCCGGCTGGCGCGGCCGTTGTCTGCATCGACGGCACGCCGCGCGACGGCGTCGCGGACGCGCCGGCCTGCGATGGCTCGGGCTCGGGCTCGGATTGGGCGATCAAGATTTGGTGGGACGATGACAGTGACGGCGAACCGGAAACCATGCAAGTCAATACTCTGCGGCCTTGAAAGCCACTTTTTTGCGCCGCGTGGACACAATTCGGCCGGCGGATGGAGTCTGCTGGAGCTGCTGGTGGCGACGGCATTGAGCATGTCCTTGGCGACGATGGCGGCGCGGGCGTTTCTGAGCGGCGACGCCTTGCACGCGGAAGTGACGGCGGAACTGCGTTTGCAGTCGGACGCGCGCTTCGCCATGCATGTCTTGAGCGTGAACGCGGGATTGGCCGGATTTCCCGGTTGCCTCGGCGAATCGGCCGAATATGCCCCCTTGGACTCCGCCTGGGTCGGCCCGAATGCTTTCCTGGCCGTGGAAGGCTGGGACGCGCTGCGGCCGCATCCCGATCCGGGATCCGTGACGGACAGCGATTCGGTTGCGTTCCGGTGGTCGGTCGGCGGCTGCAGCGGCGCCGGCATCGGTCCCTATGCGCGGGAATTGCGGCCGCCGCCGGCGGATGCGGGCGTGGCGCCGGGAAGAGGATTGCGGGGCGCATTGTTTTTTATCGGCAGACGCGGCAGTGAGCAAGGCAATCCGCCGGCGCTGTTCGTGCGCGAAACGTCCGATTTCGGCGATACGGGCCCGGCCCGGGAGCTGGTCGAAGGCGTCGAATCGATGCGGGTGCGCTTCCGACTGACGGGCGGCGACGATTTTTTGCCCGCAAATCAGGTCGGGAATTGGAACGAAGTTATAGCTTTGCGGTTCGAATTGCGTTTGCAAAGTCTGCGATTCGCGGACCTGTGGCGCGACTTTGGCCAAACCATTTCATTGCGGAATCGTCCCATTGCTATTGCCGATTTTCCGCCAACTGGAACTCAGGGATCGGGAGGGTTCGACCCATGAAACGGCATAACGGTGCGATCCTGCCTTTCTGCTTGGTGTTTCTGACCTTGCTCGGCTTGATGGCGGTCGCCGGATTGGAATCCCTGCTTCTGCATGAACGCATGCTGGCGAACGCGAGGCGCTCCCACGATGGTTTCGAGGCCGCCGAAGCCGCTTTGCGCGCGGGCGAAGCGGAGATAGACCGCCAATGCCCCGGTTTTTCTGTCAATGCGGTTCCGCCGCCGGATGGCTTGATCTGGCGGCAAGTCGTCGAGCTGACGCCGCAATGGTGGGAAAACCGCGGCATCGAGGCAAACTTTGCCGGCGCCGATTCACCGGCGCCGCGCTACTTCGTGGAATTCTGGCGGGGAAGCGCCACTTCGCCTGGCGCGCCGGCGCCGGTTTACTACCGCATCACGGCCCGCGCATCGGCGCGGACTCCGGCGGCCGCGAGTGTCTTGCAAGCGCTTGGCGTGGCCACTTGCAACGGCGCGCAAACGATCACGCGGAATCGACTGTCCTGGCGCAGGCTCGGCTGAACGGCGCCCGTGGAACGGTTTCAGCAATCATTCGCCAATGGGAGGAATCATGAACTCGAACACGCAATTCGGCTTCACTTTGCTCGAAGCGCTGATCGTACTTGCGATCGCGGGCATTCTGACGGCCCTCGCGCTGCCGGCTTACCGGGATCATATGCAGCGGGCGGGCCGTTTGGAGGCGAGACAGGAATTGATGGAAGTGGCGGCGGACCAGGAGCGCCGCCACTCGCGCAACGGCCGTTATGCGGCCGACGCGCTGCCCATGCGGGCGCCGGTGACCGCCGGCAGGCGCAGGCTGACCCGGAGCGGTCTTTACGAGATTGAGGTGCAAGCCTGCCCAGGGAATGATCTGAGCGGTTGTTTCGTCGCCAGGGCCCGTCCCAGGGGCAAGCAAACCGGGGACGCTTGCGGAACGTTCAGCTTGACCAGCGCCGGCGTTCGAGACGCCGAGGGCGACTCGGTCGAGGCGTGTTGGCGTTGAGCCCGTCCGGGAAACTGCCGTTATGGACAGTTTATCGGTCTGCCGTTGCTGCCTTCGCGCACTCCATCACCGTCGTTGTCCAGCGCTTCTCGTATCCGTCCTGCGGCATTGACGATCAATTGCCGCGCGAGGCGAACGTCGCCGTTCCCGGGACACCAGGTGAAATTGCCGTTCTGGTTGCGGGTAAATCCCATCGGCGTCATCTGCAGGTATTGCCTGTTGCCGAAGGAGCGCCAGCGGATGCTGTCCGCCGGGGAAGGAAAGCGAAAGACGCGCACGAGAGCACCGGCGGTATCGGGCACGCGGTTTCCGTCACTGTCAATGAAGACGATCATGCCTTCTTCCCAGCGCCCGCCGCAACTCGCGCCGTCGCCTGAACGGCATAGCGTGGCCAGACTGCCGCTGCCGATTGCCGCGGCCCGGGTGAGTTCGATCGCCTCCCGCAGGAGGCGGATTGCTTCGTCGCCCCGGCGTTGTTCTATAATCCCGCTCAGCGACGGCGCCGCCGCGGCGAGAAGCAGCGAAAGCAGCGCTATTGCCACAATCACTTCCAGCAAGGTCATTCCGGAATTTCGGATCATTTTCCACCCTTGTTTCCCATTCGTGGCCCTTGCTTGAAGTCTAGTCGGGATTCGGTGAATTGCCGGGTTTTGAGGGAATGATCGCATGCGCGCAACAGTCGTGATGGCGCAATTGAACTTGCTGGTCGGCGATATCGACGGCAATGCCCGGCGGATCGTGGAAAACGCCAGGGAGGCGTGGTCCAAGTTCAATGCCGATCTCGTTGTATTTCCCGAATTGAGCCTGACCGGATATCCGCCCGAGGATCTGCTCTTGCGTCCGAGTCTTTCGAGGCGGGTCGACCGGGCGCTCGCGCAGATCGCCGGGGCCGGCATCGAATGTCCGATAGCGATCGGATTTCCGCAGGCCGCCGATGAAGGGCTGTTCAATGCCTTGACGGTCATTGACCAGGGCAGGCGGGTCGCGACTTATCACAAGCAGCAATTGCCCAACTACCAGGTCTTCGACGAGCAGCGTTATTTCCGTCCCGGCGGCAGCCCCTGTTTGGTGGAACTGTTCGGCGCCAGGGTGGCGTTCACGATCTGCGAGGACTTGTGGCAGGAATATCCCGTATTGCAGGCCGGCAATGCCGGCGCCGATCTGCTGATCAATATCAACGCCTCTCCATTTCATGTCGACAAAACAGAAGATCGAAAATCATTGCTGGCAAAACGCTGCCGGCGCGGGGGCTTTCCGATCGTCTACGTCAACCTGGTCGGCGGACAGGATGAACTCGTATTCGACGGGGCTTCGCTCGCCGTCGACGCCGAAGGCAATACCCGCGTATCGGCGCCCGCCTTTACGGAAGGGCTGTATCCGGTCGAAATCGAAGTGGACAAGCGGGAAGGCGCCTGCAAGCTGGCGAATGGCGTAGCGCAACCACCGGCCACGGTGGAAGAACAGATCTACCAGGCGCTTGTGCTCGGCGTGCGCGACTACGTGAACAAGAACGGTTTTCCCGGCGTGGTACTGGGTCTGTCGGGAGGAATCGACTCGGCGCTCACCCTGGCGGTCGCGGTCGACGCATTGGGAGCGGAACGCGTCCAGGCCGTGATGATGCCTTTCGCCTACACCTCGGATCTGAGCAAGGACGCCGCTGCCGGGCAGGCCGGGGCGCTTGGCGTGAAATTCAGCGTGATTCCCATTGACGGGATCTATGCCGAATTCATTGCGTCGCTGGCCGATGAATTCGCCGGCGCGGCGCCCGGCGTAAGCGAGCAGAACGTACAGGCGCGTTGCCGCGGCGTGTTGCTGATGGCGATATCCAACAAGAAAGGCCTGCTTGTCCTGACCACGGGCAACAAGAGCGAACTCGCGGTCGGGTACGCAACCTTGTACGGCGATATGGCCGGGGGTTTCGATGTGCTGAAGGATGTTTCCAAGACCATGGTCTATCGTCTGGCGGAATATCGCAATCGACTGGCGGACGATGCGAGCGAGATCATTCCGAGCGAAGTCATCGAACGGCCGCCATCAGCCGAACTCGCTCCGGGGCAGGTCGATGCGGACAATCTGCCGCCTTACGACATACTCGATCCCATCCTCGAGCGTTACATCGAACGGGACTGGAGCGCGAATCGCATTATGGAAGACGGTTTCGGGGAGGATGTCGTCGCCCGGGTGGTGCGCATGGTCGACCGCAACGAATACAAGCGGCGCCAAGCTCCGCCAGGCGTGCGCCTGACGCAAAAGGCGTTCGGCCGGGACCGCCGCTACCCCATCACCAATGCCTGGTCGCCTGGAGACTGACTTCCGGCACCGTCATTCCGCGCCGTCCAAAATGGCAATCCTGCCATTTTGTCGCGGAATCTCCCGGAGTTCGCGTCATCCCCGACGAGATTCTGCGATTTCGAGCGGAATGACAGCCGGGAATAGGGCGGAGAGTTCCCGGTCAGTCGAAGATTCCGAATGTGATGATGCTGAGCAGGGAGCGGTCCGATTCTTCCGACGCTTCCTGGCTGCTGATGATCTGCTGGCTGCCCGACAGGGGAGGCCGCGAACTCGGCGCCAGCGGCGGGCTGCCGCGATTATCGCCAAGCAGCCCGAAGGTCACGGTGTACAACAGCGACGGATCGGATATCTCCGTGCGAATGATGAACTCGCCGCCCTCGTCGATGGAGGGGTGATCGGGATAATTTTCGTGCAACAGCGCCAGCGAGGTGTCCGCGAGATCGTTCAGACCCAGGCGCAGATAGCATTCAACCATGATTGCCACCGCGTCCGCCACGGCGGGGGTTCCCTGGAAATTTTCCACTATGTATTGCGCGCGGCGCTGCGCCGCGATGAAGGCTTGGCGTTCCAGATAATAATTCGCGACATGAATCTCGTAAGCGGCGAGATTGTTGCGCAGATAGATCATCCTCGCTCTGGCGTCCGCCGCGTACGGACTGTCCGGGTGCAGCGCGAGCAACTGCGCGAAATCGTTGAAGGATTCCTCGGTGCGGCCCGGATCGCGCTTGGTCGGGTCGATCGGAACGAAACGATCGAGAAAACCGCTGTTGTCGTCGAACGAGGCCAATCCCAGCATGTAGTACGCGTAATCGATGTTGTCGCTGTCGGGGTGCAGCCGGATGAAGCGTTGCGCGGCGGCCCGGGCGGCTTCCCGGTCGCCGCTTCGATAGTAGGCGTAGACGATCTCGATCTGGGCCTGTTCGGCAAAGCGGCCGAACGGGAAACGCGATTCCAGCGCCTCGTAAGTGGAAATCGAGCCGCGGAAATTCTGATTGGTGAGTTGGCCCAGTGCGCGCTGGTAAAACTGTTCTTCGCTGCTGAGTCCGGCAAATTCGTCTTCGTCCTCGTCTTC
>JANQSV010000219.1 GCA_028279115.1 Pseudomonadales bacterium | reverse complement strand
TTCGTTGATGTGAATGGTTCCGAAACGCTCGCAGGTCGCGGCGATGGCGGCGGCTACCGAATCTTCGTCGGTGACGTCGCCCGCGCGCCGGATCGCCCGCTCGCCGAGTTCGGCCCCCGCCTGGCGCAGCAACTCGCCATTGCGGTCGAATAGCATGACATTGGCGCCTGCCGCGAGAAAATTCCTGGCAACCGCCAGGCCAAGGCCCGAGGCGCCGCCGGTGATGAACGCCGTTTTTCCCGCCAGTTCCATTTCCAGATCCGCCCTGTTTGCGCGAGGCTGCAAGCATAGTGCATCGCCTTGCCTGCAACAAGACGACACTTCGAACAACGGTTCGAAGCCGCACAAAGCGGGAACAGACCGAAGTGATCAGCAGAACCCGCGCCTGGAGACGCAGCGTCTGGAGTTGACCTTTCTCCCTATAAATGAGAATATGTCTCATTAACATTTGCATGTCATTTTTATTTGTAAGGAGTAAACACAATGAAACCATCTCGATTGGCGGGGGTCGCGGTCATCCTGTGCGCATTGCCGTTGGCGTCGGTGGCGTATGCTCAGCAACAGGAGAAGGAACTGGAAGAGATCGTCGTCGTTGGCAGGTATCTTTATTCGGATCAAGTCAATGCTCTCAGAACGCCAACGCCGATCATCGACGTGCCGCAAAGCCTTTCAATCGTCACGGCGGACCAGATTGCCTTGCGGGACTTCGCGAGTATCGGCGACATCGTCAACTACACTCCCGGCGTCAACACATCGCAGGGCGAAGGCCACCGCGACGCGGTCGTGTTTCGCGGCGTGCGCTCAACGGCCGATTTCTTTATCGACGGTGTCCGTGACGATGTTCAATATTACCGTCCGCTTTACAATCTGGAGCAGGTTGAGATCCTGCGTGGCCCGAACGCGCTCCTGTTCGGGCGCGGCGGCACCGGCGGCATCCTGAACCGTGTAACCAAGAAGGGCGTGATCGGTGAAAACTTTACGGATTACCAAGCGGATGTCGGTACATTCGGCGAGTATGACGTTCAAGTCGACAGTAATTTTGCAGTCAGTGAAAGCTCGGCTTTCCGGATCAATGCGTTTTACGAAAATCTGAACAATCACCGTGATTTCTATGATGGAGATCGTCTTGGCGTCAACCCAACCGCCAAATTTGAACTGAGTCCGACCACGACGCTCGATCTTTCGTATGAATACATCGACCACGAACGTTTTATCGATCGCGGTATTCCGACAGGATCGGACGGGCGTCCGGTTGAAGACTTCAAAGACATTGTTTTCGGCGATCCGGAACTCAACACCACTCAACTCGAAGCCCACTTGTTCCGCGCAATACTGCAACACGAATTCACGGAAAATCTGAAAGGTAACTTCAGCGCGTTCAATGGCGATTACGACAAGCTGTATCAGAACTTCTATGTCTCGGGTTACAACCAATTGACCACGCCAAACCAAGCTGCGCTCGATGGGTATGTCGACACAACGCTACGCCGGAACACGATCTTGTCAGGAAACCTGATTGGAGAGTTCGGCACTGGCGGTATCAATCACACCATAGTCGCCGGCGCCGAATTTATCGATACGTCATCCGATCAGGACCGCTTCAATGCATTCTGGGACACTACGTCGGACGACAATGAGATCTTCGCGATTTCCCGTCCTCTCGAGCTTGTCGCGGGAGTGGGCGTCAATTCGTCCGGCTTATCGACGACGAACAGTTTTATAGCGGATCTGAACGACGATACACGAGTGGGTGTTGAAGTATTTTCCGCATATATCCAAGATGAAATCGAGATTTCGGAGAGATTGGATGTAGTTATTGGCGCCCGACTCGACAGCTTTGACATTGAAGTCTTCAACGTTCCAGCGAATGAAATGCGTAATCGAAAAGATGAAGAAGTGTCGCCGCGTCTCGGTCTGGTCTTCAAACCCCGGGAAGAAGTATCGATTTACGGAAGTTATAGCGAATCCTTCCTGCCCCGTAGCGGCGAGCAGTTTGCCAACATAAACGGTAATAACCATCAATTGGACCCAAACACTTTCACGAACCTCGAAGTGGGCGTCAAACTTGACTTCAGACAAGGGTTGAGCCTCACGGCGGCCGTGTTCGAGATTGAACAAAGCTCGCCGCAGGTTGCCGATAACGACGCATCGACATTGGACGTCATCGATTCGCGAATCAATGGGTTCGAAGCGCAACTGGCGGGTCCGGTCACAGACAGGTGGTTTGTATCGGCCGGATACAGCTTTCTTGACGGTGAGCAAGTCAACCGATCCGGCCCGACAGGATTGCGTCCGCGCGAGTTGCCTGAAAACATGTTCTCGCTCTACAACAACTTTCGGGTGACGGACAGATTTGGCCTGGGCCTGGGCCTGAGCTATCAGGACGAAAGCTTTATCAATAACGGGAATAGCGCGATCCTGCCGAGTTATACCCGCGTTGACGCGGCAGCTTACTACGATGTCTCCGAAAAGCTCCGCATCCAGTTGAATATTGAAAACTTGTCCGATCGGCTCTACTTCCCAAATTCGCACAGTACGCATCAGGCAACCGTTGGAGCGCCCCTGAACGCACGTCTGACAATCATTGGGAGAATCTGACATCCCGGGTAATATTCCGGCAGGATTCGAAGATCGCGGAATATGGCGTCGATATTCTCAATTGAATCGGACAGGAGTTCGCCATGGGACCACTTGCGGGAATTCGCGTAATCGAGATGGCGGGACTTGGGCCGGGCCCGTTCTGCGCCATGATGCTTTCCGACCTCGGCGCCGAGGTGGTCCGCATCGATCGCCTGAGACTGAAAGGCGGTGGCGACCGGGCCAATGTGCTGTCGCGGGGGCGCAGATCGCTCGCCCTCGATCTGAAATCGCCCGCCGGAGCGGAAACCGCGTTGGCGATGATCGACCGGGCCGACGCGCTGATCGAGGGGTTCCGACCGGGCGTGATAGGGCAAAAAAACAAGGACAGCCCCGCTCGGTCCCACCTGTACTGAACCCGCACATCGGCTTGTCGCGGGCCGGACTCTTCGGTATGGTCTCGCCTGATCCGATCAAACAGGAAACTAGGTGCCAACTGTACTCAGCCCCAGTGAAGCCTTGGAGCAGTTTTCCGAAGTAGTGGAACGTGCCAGCCTTGGCGAGGACTTCATTATTACCCGAGCGGGGCGCGCCACCGTCCGCATCACACGCTCTGAACCCGCGAGCCCCAATCGCCGCCTCGGCCTGTTGGCAGGTCGAATTCGTCTGGCGGGCGACTTTGACGAGTGGCCCGAAGACATCGCCCGCGACCTGGAAATTCTCTGAGGCCAATTGATCGGTCGTCCAGGCGAAAACTCAACATTTTGTTGACATTAGATGTTCAATACCCCATATATAGATTTCCATGCGGGTTGACTGACAGTACGCTGTCACTTGCGGTTAAGTGGTCGACCAAGTTTCGCAGGATATGCGATCAGTATCGAGCGAATTGGGACTATGAAGCACCATTATGCGGAAATCATCTTCGACCTTGGATTGCAACGCGCTCTATGAATGCGCCGTGCCCACCAAACGAACCGGCTCGCTTTACCGGGCCTTTCCGTACCCCACCAAAATATCTCCGGAGACGATCGCACTATTCATCGGAGCGCACACCAACCCCGGCGACACGGTATTTGATGGATTCGCCGGCAGCGGAACCACTGGCCTCGCGGCATTGCTTTGCGAACGGCCTGACGCAGAACTGCGCAACGAAGCGAAGCGGCTTGGGTTGGATATTAAATGGGGCGCCCGCAATACCGTGCTCTATGAACTAGGCGCTCTGGGAGCATTCGTCGCTCAGAATCTGACCCATCCACCCGACCCCGGCGATTTTTCTAATGCCGCCAAGCAACTCCTTAAGCAGGCTTGGGACGATGACGGCTGGATGTATGCGGCTGAAGACCCAATCGGCAACCAAGGTGCGATCAGGCATCTTGTGTGGTCCGACCAGCTGCGCTGCCCATCTTGCGGCGGAAGCGCCAGCCTATGGCGGGCTTGCGTTTCGCGCGAACCGGCGGTCATTGCTCCAACGTTTACATGCCCACACTGTGGATACGAAACAGCACTTGACAACGTCGAAAGGCTAATTGAGGAAAACATTGACGGGTTGATTGGCAAACCGGTCGAACAACGCATTCGCCGCCCCGCCTGGCTATATGGCGCCACCGGCCGCAGGACTTGGTCCAGACAAGTAAACAGCGCGGACATTGAATTGCTTGCACGTATTGCGGACGAATCCATACCGGCTGCGGCACCCTGCGTTGAAGTGCCTTGGGGAGACCTTCATCGCAAGGGTTACCATCGAGGTATTTCTCATCTTCATCATTTCTATACGCGGCGGAACCTCATCATATTCGGCAGGCTGTGGGAGCGCACTAATAACTTCGACGCCACCATGAGGAACGCGCTTCGATTCTGGCTCTTAAGCTACAACGCTTCCCATGCCACGCTGATGACACGGGTGGTCGCCAAATCCGGGCAGAAGGAGCTGGTGGCGACCAGCGCCCAACCTGGCGTGCTCTACGTCAGCGGACTCCCTCTGGAGAAAAACCTTATCTTGGGCCTGGGCCGCAAGCTTGGAACCGTGGCCAACGCCTTCGCAGCTGTGCGGGGCGGCAAGGGCCGGGTTGAAGTTTGCCAAAAATCAAGTTGCCAGGTTGATCTTCCCGATGAAACCATCGACTACGTGTTCACCGACCCACCGTTTGCAGGAAACATTCCCTACGCAGAGATCAACTTCATCAACGAAGCTTGGCTCGGTCGATTCACCGACCGAACCGAGGAGGCGATCATCAGTAAAGATCAAGGCAAGGGCCTGACTGAGTACCAAGGGCTTCTTGAGGCCGCTTTTTCGGAAGTACGACGCTTATTGAAGCCCGATGGAAAAGTTACATTGGTGTTCCATTCTTCTTCAGCCAAAGCATGGAACGCGCTGCAGGAGGCCTACATGCGGGCGGGCTTTGCCGTTGAGCGCACGAGCGTTCTCGACAAGACACAAGGCAGCTTCAAACAAGTCACCTCGGCCGGCGCCGTGCGCGGCGACCCCGTACTTCTACTGTGTGCAGGTACGGCTTGCCCGGACTCGAATTTGGCGGATGTTCCTCAGATCATGCGGCAGTTGCGCCAAGCAGCCGCGAGTGGCCAGGACTCTTCGGAATTAACGGCACAACGGCTCTATTCGCGCATGGTGGCGCACTGCGTCGAGCGGCGCCAACAAGTTCCCTTGGACGCCAATTCGTTCTATCGGAAGCAGGCCAGTCAAGCCCAAGACAAACCCGTTTCGCCAAGGACAAGAGCTAATGCACCCTGTTGAGGGAAGCGAGGCAACCCGCGCAAAGGCTGTGGACTACGAAAAGTCGCTGCCGTTCAGTCAACGCAAATGCCTGGGCCAGTATTTCTCCGGATTACCGCTCGGCAGGTTGCTTGCGCATCTGGCGCTGAACAGCCGAACCGCCACGGTTTTAGACCCCATGGCCGGCCACGGCGATCTGCTCGACGCCGCTTGGGAAGCGGCAGAGCAACAAGGCATTCGGCTCCAGCGGTTGGACGGCATCGAAATCGACGCGCCGACCGCAGCGGCCTGCGAATCCCGATTGGCTGGTCTGAACGGGCATGCGAAGCAGCCCCAGCAGCAAGTCATTACCGGCGATGCCTTCAATCTGGCTTCATTGGCTGCACTGCCCCGGAAATCCTACGATCTCGTCATCACCAATCCGCCTTACGTCCGCTATCAAGCCCGCCGAACCAATGGTGGCAATTTAGACGCTGTCCGCGCCGGGCTGGCCAAGACCGTTGCATCGCAATCCGAGCCGAGTCGCCACATTTGGCGCACCTTGATCGAAGGCTACTCCGGCCTTGCCGATCTATCCGTCCCCGCTTGGCTACAAGCGGCTTCACTCGTACGCCCCGGGGGAACATTGGCTTTAGTGGCCCCCGCCACTTGGCGGTCGCGCGAGTACGCCGACACGATCCGTTACCTGCTCCTACGTTGTTTCAAACTCGAATTGGTCGTCGAAGACACCCAACCAGGTTGGTTTTCCGATGCCTTGGTCCGCACCCACCTCGTCATCGCCCGGCGTTTGTCTTCCGACGAGACGGCCCTTCCACTTAGCCAACGCAGAAATTGGGGGACAGCCCGATGGGTGCGGGTTGCCCCAGAAGCTTCCGATGACGACTCGCTCGTCGGAGCGGCATTTCCGGGCCTGCATCCCGAGGCCCGGTTCGCTGCTTGGGCACTTGGCGGATTCTCACAGCCAGTTCAAAGTGTCCAAATCCGTTCGTTCCCATTAGCGGAAGAGTGGACCTCGCTCGCCCCACGCGCAAAGCGCAACAGTTGGCAGCGCAAGCTAGAAGGCGCAACGGACAAATTGCCTCTGTTCGGCAGCAGGTCATCAACGGTCGAGCCGCCACTCCCGGAGGCGCTCCGCGACGTCCTGCCGCCAGGAGCACCATCAATCCCTCTTGCGACGCTGCTGGATGCGGGCATTCAGACAGGTCAGGGACTACGAACGGGTTGCAATCGCTTCTTCTACGTGACTGCCCGAAAGTTCTCCCACTCCGCTGTTACGGTTGAGGCGTCCGCCTTCTTCGCTCGTCGCCAATTCATCGTTCCACCAAGTGTGCTTCGGCCCGTCCTGCGCCGACAGTCGGAAATCCGCGAAATGTCGAACAGATCCGCACCCTGTGGCAGGGTTCTCGACCTGCACGGTTGGGTGCTGCCCGAGGACTACGATCGCATAATCAAGCCTGCTGCCACCTACGCTGCCCAAGGCGCAACGCCACCGAAAATCATGCCCAAGGATCTGGCGGATTACGTGAGAACCGCCGCCGATGCCAGCTTGGACGGAGACCGTGCAGGCACCCGTATTCCAAAGTTGTCCGCTGTCAAAACGAATGTCCGCCCTGCCCGCAACGGCCAAGATTGGCCCCGCTTCTGGTACATGCTGCCTCCCTTCAAGCCCCGCCACGCTCCCGATGCCTTCGTGCCAAGAGTCAATCACGATTTCCCCTTGGCGGAGACCAACCGCGACCCCGCCATTCTGATTGACGCGAATTTCTCCACAATTTGGGCGTCTAATGGTCAATGGACGCGCTTTGCGCTAAAGGCACTCTTGAACAGCGTTTGGTGCAAAGCGTCCGTAGAGGCTTTGGGCACACCAATGGGTGGAGGAGCACTCAAGTTGGAAGCCGCCCACCTGCGCAGACTTCAAATTCCACACTTGCAACCAAGCGCCATATTCAAACTCGACCAAGCCGGGCAGCGAGCCGGGCCTGATTCACCTGATGTCCAAGAGGCGATCGATGGAATCGTTATCGGTGCACTGCTAGACCAATCGCCGAACAGCAAGTCCGTTTCGCTGATGATTCAAGCATTAAGCGAACGGGCGCAAGAACTCGTGACGTCAAGGCGGAAAAGACCGAAGTGATCGTCAACGGGAAACAGACAAGAAAACTAACGAGTCAGGACAACAAGCCATACAGCCGATTACTGTTGCGACCCACACGAAACAAAAGATTGGCCATCCTTGAAGCCTCTACAAATGCCCGGCAAGAGTCCGAGTCCCAAGGATGGACTTGCAATTCAAACCGGCCCTCGCCCAAGCGCCGAAATAGAATGAGGGAATTCCCGTAGTCATAGCCACCCATTGCGATTGAAGGCAAATTTATCCGTTCCATTTGATTGTTGGGATGCCAGGTCAATGGGCGTTCAGTCCATATGGTTTGGCCGGAGGTCAAAGTAGGTTCCCCAAGATGAACGACCTGGTCGGCTTCCGCAGGAATCTGCGTCGCACCAAAAAACCTGTGGGAGCCGCGCGGCAACTCCAACTGAGTGCCTGCACCGCCCTGGAGTTGACGAGCCTGAATCCACATTCTTCCATATTGATCTGGGTCAGCAGCGGCTTCTCCAAACGGCTGGTAGTCGCCCATCTGGCCGATTTCAGGCTTTGGCACCGGCTGGGTTTCCCTTGCTGGCCGCCCGCTGATAGTCCGTTCTCGAAGTGATCGATATCGGTCCAGGAGATTTTGGGTGAGTGGCGTAGTCCCTTGAGTGATCGATCGCCAAGCCGCATCAACTTCATCGTGGGATATATGCTCCAACACGCACCAGGCAGCTTCGCAATTAATCGTCAGACCGCGGCTCGTGAGGTTGGCGGACCCAGTCAAGCTCCCTACTGTCCCGTTCGGTCGCCCGAAAGCATAGACCTTGGGGTGAAAGGCGACTTTCGGGTTGAGATTGCCGCGCTCAAGCAAATCCGCCCCAGCGACCAAGATGTGGCTGCCTGGAATCCCCCACCAATACTCCAGCGCCTGTGGTTCAGTGGTGCCATAGTCCAAGGATGCCACTATGGTCTTGCTGACTGCGTCTTGATCTCCGTTGGGACTTGAGCGCATGATTTCGTCATACAACAACTCGCCGCCCTTCCGGGTCATGTAGGCACTGCAAACTCGAATGCTCTCCACGCCATCGCGCATCAAGTCGCGCAGCGCATTCTGAATCTCACCCGGTTGCGTCTGGTTTTGAATGACAAACACTTTCCATCCCGTTGCTGAGAAATTTCAATGGAAAGTGAGTATAAACGGTTTGGTCTCACTTCGAAGGTGCTAGGTGATAGTTTGATAGTCTGTCGCAATGTGACATTGAAGCACCGGAGAATTTGTCGAAGTGGTTTGGGGATTTAGACATTGGGTCAAGAAATTGCCTATTATCCCGGCACTTATTTTCAACAGTAATTGCCATGGGACCACTTGCGGGAATTCGCGTAATCGAGATGGCCGGCCTCGGACCGGGCCCGTTCTGCGCCATGATGCTTTCCGACCCCGGCGCCGAGGTGGTCCGCATCGATCGCCTGAGCCTGAAAGGTAAAGGCGACCGGGCCAACGTGCTGTCGCGGGGACGCAGATCGCTCGCCCTCGATCTCAAATCGCCAGCCGGAGCGGAAACCGCGCTGGCGATGATCGACCGGGCCGACGCGCTGATCGAGGGGTTCCGGCCGGGCGTGATGGAGCGTCTCGGGCTGGGGCCGGAAGTCTGCCTTGAACGCAATCCGCGGCTCGTCTACGGGCGCATGACCGGCTGGGGCCAGTCGGGTCCCCTGGCGAAAGCCGCCGGCCACGACATCAACTACATTTCCATCGGCGGGGCGCTCGGCGCCATGGGCTATGCCGACCGCCCGCCTGCGCCGCCCCTGAACCTGATCGGCGATTTCGGCGGCGGCGCCATGTACCTGCTTTGCGGAATTCTCGCCGCCTTGCTCGAACGCAACCATTCAGGCCACGGACAGGTCATCGACGCCGCCATGACCGACGGCACGGCGAGCCTGCTGAGCGCGTTCTACGGCCTCATGGCCATGGGCATGTGGACCACCGAACGCCATAGCAATCGCCTCGATGGCGGCGCGCCTTTCTATGGCAGTTACGAATGCGCCGACGGCAAGTACATATCCGTAGGCTCGCTCGAACCACAGTTTTATGCCTTGCTGCTCGAAAAAGCCGGCGTCGAGGATCCGGAATTCGAACCGCAATACGCGCAGGAGAACTGGCCCGCGGCGCGCGGGAAACTGGCCGCGGTCTTCCGCACGCGCAGCCGCGAACAATGGTGCGAACTGATGGAAGGCACCGATGTCTGTTTCGCTCCCGTACTCGACCTGGCGGAAGCGCCCGTTCACCCGCACAACAAGGCCCGGGAAACCTTCGTCGAATTCGAAGGCGTCGTGCAGCCGGCTCCGGCGCCGCGTTTCAGCCGCACCCAGGGGGAAATCCAGTCGCCGGCCGCCCTGATCGGAGAACATGGCGAACAAGTGCTCGCCGACTGGGGATTCGAGAGCGAACGTATCGCGCAATTGAAGGAGGCCAATGCAATTTGATTGGCGAATCCACTATCACGTCATTCTGCGCGTAGTGACTCGGGGCATACATGCCCCTCGCCCCTGCGGGGCGGCGCTTTGCGCCGTCCAATATTGCAATCCTGCAATTTTGTCGCAGAATCTCGTTGGGACTGGTGCTGAACCCAGGGAGATTCTGCGACTGCGCTCCGCTACGCGCAGAATGACGAAGTGGGGGCGCTCCGCTACGCGCAGAATGACGAAGTGGGGGCGCTTCGCTCCGCGCAGAATGACGAAGTGGGGGCGCTTCGCTACGCGCAGAATGACACTGGGAATTTCTGGAGGAATACCATGTCATACAGCCAAATCAAATACGAAGTGAAGGATTCGATTCTCAGCCTCACGCTGAATCGGCCCGACAAGCTCAACGCCTTTACGGTGCAGATGGGCCGTGAACTGATCGAGGCCTTCGATCGCGCCAGCGATGACGACGCGGTCGGCGCCGTCGTCGTCACCGGCGCCGGCCGGGCCTTCTGCGCCGGCATGGACTTGTCCGGCGAGGGCAACGTCTTCGGCCTGAACGAGGCGTTCGAGCCCGACATCAGGGACATGCGCGAGCGCCCGCGCGACCCGGAGATCGAACAGGGCGTGCGCGACCTCGGCGGCCTGCTTACGCTCGCCATCTTCCGCTGCAAGAAGCCGGTCATCGCCGCCATCAACGGCCATGCCGTGGGGATCGGCGCGACCATGACCTGCGCGATGGACGCGCGCATCATCGCGAAGGACGCGATGATGGGATTCGTCTTCAACCGGATCGGCATAACGCCGGAAGCCTGTTCGACCTGGTTCCTGCCGCGCATCGTCAATATGGGAACGGCGCTCGAATGGGTCTACCGCGCCGACCTGATCGACTCGAAGGAACTGAAAAAGCGGGGCTTCGTCAATAATCGGGTTCCGGGAAAAAAGGTGCTGGAAAAAGCGCATGATCTGGCGGGACGCATCGGCCGCCACAGCCAGGTCGCCGTCGCGCTGGCGCGGCAGATGATGTATCGCAACGTCGCCCTGCCCATCCGCGCGAGGCGCACGAAGTGGAGTCGTTGGCGATCTACTACCAGAGCCGCACGAGCGGCAAGGAAGGCGTACAGGCGTTCAGGGAAAAACGCCCGCCGAAGTTCGACGACAAGGCTTCAACCGATATGCCCCGCTTCTACCCCTGGTGGGACGAGGCGGAGGACTCCTGAACGCTGGAACACCCGCCCCGTCATTCCGCGCGCAGTCGCGGAATCTCGTTGGGCTGATTCAGTCTTCGAGAGATTCTGCGACTGCGCTTCGCTGCGCGCAGAATGACGAAGTGGGGGCGCTCCGCTACGCGCAGAATGACGAAGTGGGGGCGCTCCGCTACGCGCAGAATGACACCGGAGCGCCATGCAAGTGTCTTGCATGGATGCGAATTGCCGATGTATAAATTGAGTACTGTCGGTTTTTCCTGCCGGCGGCGCTCGGGATTCGGTCGAGGAGTGACGCCATGATTATCCTGCAAAGCACCTTCCAGCTATTTCCCGAAAAAGTCGAAGAAGCCCTCGAACTGATGCGGGAAATGA